>CAKROP010000318.1 GCA_934373375.1 uncultured Anaerosacchariphilus sp. | reverse complement strand
ACCCTATAGTGGAATTAATCACATAGCGACAGCTAGGGGAGCCAAAGGCTGAGAATACACATCTGTGTTGACCCTCATTACTTGAACCGGTTAGTACCGGCGTAAGGAAGCATCTTTTGTATCCCCTCCTGTGAAATTTTTATACCTAAGGAGGATTTTTTATGTCACTTTTTGCTACGAAGCTGGTGGATGAGTACGGCGGTACCACTTACAACCTGACGGGTCTGGGCTATGGCGCCCTGGTGGCTCTGATGCTGATTCTTCTGGTGCTGGCCTGCTACGTCACCGGAGGCAAGACCAAATTCCGCACCAAGCATCTGGTATTCGCGGCGGCTGCCATGGCGCTGGCCATGATTACCTCGTTCCTGAAGCTTTTCGAGGCTCCCATGGGCGGCTCCGTCACCCTGTTTTCCATGCTGTTTATCTGCTGTATCGGCTACTGGTACGGCCTGCGCACCGGCATCATGACCGGCGTGGCCTACGGCCTCTTACAGCTCATCTCCGATCCCTATATCATCAGCCTGCCCCAGATGATCACCGATTATCTGCTGGCCTTCGGCGCACTGGGACTGTCCGGTATCTTCTGCAATAAAAAGAACGGGCTTATCAAGGGCTACATTGCGGGCGTCCTGGGTCGCTACTTCTTCGCCTTCCTGTCCGGCCTGATTTTCTTTGGTATGTACGCGGAAGGAACCGGCATGAGCGCGCCGGTTTATTCTCTGGCTTATAACGGATCTTATCTGGGCTGTGAGGCGGCTATTACGCTGATCGTGCTGGCGATTCCGGCGGTGAATAAGGCGTTCGCGCAGGTGAAGGCGATGGCTGTGGCGGATTAAACACTCTTTCTTTTACACCAATAAGTCAAAAAATGCCGCAGGTTCTTTTGTGGAAGCTGCGGCATTTTCCCCTTTTCGAAAACTTTTTACGACCCTGTTTCCTTCTATTTTTCCGAAGTTTTGTCACTATCTTTCTGCAGTTGCCGTTTCTTTTTGATGGTAAACCGAAGCTCCGCCTGCTTCGTGCCGATGATCATTTCCCACTGGAGACCGTCGCATTCGGTGCGGTTGGAAAGGATGTCGTCTTTTTCGTAGCTTTCCGTATCATACTCCACCAGGAGCATACCCTTCTGACGCTCGCCGCCGATGATCATACGGTGGTCGGTGAAGGCGATGATGGGATGCCACATCATGGGGAGGGCGTTCCGGGTGTATTCGCCGTACTGGGTGACCAGCTCGACGGCTTCGCCAGGCTTCAGTGCGTCTTCAATGGCCTTCAGAATCTTCTCGCACTTGCCTTCGTCCGGCTCCGGCTGCTGGCGGCTTTTCAGAAAGTACAGCATCTCATGAGCTGTGTGCATTTTCGGACACTGATTTTCCATCAGGCTTTCCAGCTGGTCGGTGGTGAACTCGTACTCGTCCTTATTCATGCGCTGGCACTGGAGAATCCGGACAAATCCTATCAGCAACAAAGAAGACACGCCTGCATTCAAACCGACTCCGGCTTTTCCCATATACGCAAACCACAGCTCAAAAACTATATACAGAACCATTGCCGTACCTACGCAGAGCAGACTGAATTTCAGGCTGGAATCTATCTGCTTCTTCCAGGCTGCCCGCTCCTGATTCAGATACTGTACTACCGTATGCAGGCCCTCATAGGTGACAACTCCGGCGTTTCCACTTTCCATTTCCTGCCTGCTCCCTTCCAGCAGCTCCTGCACCGTCACGCCCAGCACATCCGCCAGTTCCAGCAAAAGTGAGATATCCGGCATTCCGTGACCATTTTCCCAGCGGGAGACACTGCGGGAATTGACGCCAAGCTTTGCCCCAAGCTGTTCCTGGGTCATGCCCTTTTCCTTTCTCAGTTCCGCAATGAATTTTCCGGTCTTGATCTGTTCCATGGTGAAGTCCTCCTGCTGCGTTTTTCTGATCTCATCCTACCATATCTACTCCAAAACGAACACGACACAAACCGAGAGTTCCTTATAAAATCCTCATTTTCCAGCGCAATGGCCCTCTTTAACCTTCCCGTCCTCTTCCCCGACGTGGGCCGCGCGCAGCGCCCCAAGACTCAGGAAGGCCGGATCTTTTATATTCCTAAGCGAATCAGTTAGCCCCCTTGTGGGGCGGGATGAGTGTGGAATATAAAAGATCCGGCCTTCCGTCCGTCTTTTCTCTAAATTACATTCTCTCCGGCGCTTCAAAGCCCAGCACATCAATACAGGTCTCCAGCACCCGCTTGGTCAGCTGCAGCACAGCTACCAGATCCGCGCGCTTCTCCTCGTTCTCCTCGCCGAGAATCTTGGTCTCGTGGTAGAACTTGTTGAAGGCGTTCGCCAGCTCATAGATATAAGCGCAGACCTTATGGGGCGCCAGCTCGTCAAAGGCATTCTCCAACACACCGTTGAAACGGGCCAGCGTCAGCTCCAGCGTCTTCTGGCTGTCATTTTCCGCTGCCGGAATCCGTCCCTTTGTCAGATCGCCGCCCTGGGCCTGATACTTGTTCAGAATGGACTTAATCCGCACGATGGTATACAGGATATAGGGACCTGTATTTCCCTCAAAGGAGGTAAAGCGGTCGATATCGAACACGTAATCCTTGGAGGCCTGGTTGGACAGGTCGCCGTACTTGATGGCGGAAAGACCGATTTTTCTGGCAGTCTCCCTTGCTTCCTCCTCAGAGATCTCGGGATTTTCCGCGATTTTCTGATACATCTTTTCGTTGATATCGGAAATCAGGTACTCCAGACGCATAACGCCGCCCTCACGGGTTTTGAAGGGCTTGCCGTCCTTGCCGTTCATGGTACCAAAGCCTAAGAATTCCAGATCCGTCTCCGGCTTCACCAGGCCGGTCTTCTTCGCGCAGCGGAATACCTGGATAAAGTGCATCTCCTGACGCTTGTCCACCACGTAGATA
>CAKROP010000317.1 GCA_934373375.1 uncultured Anaerosacchariphilus sp. | reverse complement strand
TTAACCCATGGCTTTGGCGACCGGGCCATTTTCTCAGACGTGTCCTTCCGGCTTCTGAAGGGGGAACATATCGGTCTGGTGGGCGCCAACGGCGAAGGAAAGTCCACCTTTATGAGTATCGTGACCGGAAAGCTGATGCCTGACGAGGGAAAAGTGGAATGGGCGAAAAATGTCCATGCAGGCTATCTGGATCAGCATGCGGTGCTGGAGAAAGGCATGACCGTCGGCCAGGTGCTGAAATCCGCCTTTGATCCGCTGCTGAAAAAGGAAGAGCGGATGAATGAGATCTGCGATATGCTGGGTGACGCCGGGGATGACATGGACGCCCTGATGGAGGAGCTGGGAACCATTCAGGACGAGCTGACCCTGCATGATTTTTATACCATTGACGCGAAGGTGGAAGAGGTAGCCCGGGCGCTGGGGCTTCTGGATCTGGGACTTGACCGGGACGTGACGGATTTGAGCGGCGGCCAGAGAACTAAGGTGCTGCTGGCCAAGCTGCTTTTGGAGAAGCCGGATATTCTGCTGCTGGACGAGCCGACCAACTACCTGGATGAGGAGCATATCGGCTGGCTGAAGCGCTATCTTCTGGATTATGAAAATGCATTTATTCTGATTTCCCACGACGTGCCGTTTATGAACGAGGTGGTCAATATCATTTACCATATGGAAAATCAGGAGCTGAACCGCTATGTGGGCGATTACGATCATTTCCAGGAAGTCTATGCGGTGAAAAAGGCTCAGTTAGAGGCTGCTTACCGCCGTCAGCAGCAGGAAATCAGCGAGCTGAAGGACTTCGTGGCCCGCAATAAGGCCCGGGTTTCCACCCGAAATATGGCCATGTCCCGCCAGAAAAAGCTGGACAAAATGGACGTTATTGAGCTGGCTGCCGAAAAGCCAAAGCCGGAATTCAATTTCCGCTATGGCCGCACGCCCGGAAAAATGCTTTTTGAGACAAAAGATCTGGTCATCGGCTACACAGAACCCCTGTCCAAGCCGCTGAATTTCAGCATGGAGCGCGGTCAGAAAATCGCGCTGGTGGGAACCAACGGTATCGGTAAAACCACGCTTTTGAAGAGCATCCTGGGTCTGATTCCGTCCCTGTCCGGCAGCTGCGAGCTGGGTGAAAATCTGCAGCTTGGCTACTTCGAACAGGAAGTAAAGGGTGATAATAAGACCACCTGCATCGACGAAATCTGGAATGAATTTCCTTCCTACAACCAGCAGGAAATCCGCGCAGCCCTGGCCAAATGTGGTCTGACCACCAAGCACATCGAAAGCCAGGTCCGCGTCTTAAGCGGCGGCGAGCAGGCCAAGGTCCGCCTCTGCAAGCTCATCAACCGGGATACAAACTTCCTGTTGCTGGATGAGCCGACGAATCATTTGGATGTGGATGCTAAGGAGGAACTGAAGCGGGCGCTGAAAGAGTATAAGGGAAGTATCCTGCTGATCTGCCACGAGCCGGAGTTTTATCAGGATGTGGTGGGAGAAGTGTGGGATATGAGTAAGTGGACGACGAAGGCGCTGTAGAACGAAAATAGAAGATAGATATCATATAAAAGAGGAATCTTTCGGAAAATATGATGAATTTTCTGATAGGTTCCTCTTTACATATACGGAAAAATATGGTAGTCTAAAATAAGTAGGGTAGGTAAAAACAATAATAAAAAACTATAAAAAAGAAACTGTTACCAGTTTCTTTTTTATCCTGCACCATGCAGGGTCTCAAAAGACGGATTCGGATAAACCTTATTTGCACTCGTCTTGTAAGTGTCTATATTATAACATGTTTTTTAGAAAAAGGGCAATAGCAGATTGAAAATAAAGAAAGAGTAGGAGGAAAAGAATATGGCATACTATCTGGGTTTAGATATGGGAACCAACTCAGTCGGATGGGCAGTTACGGATGAGGATTATAACTTGATACATCGACATGGAAAGGATTTATGGGGAATCCGAGAGTTTGAAGAGGCAAAAACAGCAGTCGATCGCAGAACTCAGCGGGTCAGCCGCAGACGCAGACAGCGCGAAGTGGCACGAATTGGATTACTGAAAGACTATTTTCACGATGAAATTCAAAAAGTAGATCCCTGTTTTTATCAGAGATTGGATAATAGCAAGTACTTTCCGGAAGATAAAGAAGAAGCTGTAAAAGGGAAAAGTGGACTCTTTGCGGACGAAAACTATACGGACAGGGATTACTTTAAAGAGTATCCGACCGTATTTCATTTGCGCCGGGAACTGTTGAACTCAAAAGAACCTCACGATGTACGTCTGGTCTATCTGGCGTTGCTGAATATGTATAAACACAGGGGCCATTTTCTGAATGCTACACTGGGAACGGATGGAGAAAACCGAAAGCTTTCAGATGTATATCAGGATTTTGCGGCAAAAGCAGAAGAGGTGCTTGGACTTACATTTCCACAAGAGACAGATAGTGAAAAAATGCAGAAAATCATGTGCAGCAGGGAATTCTCCAGAAAAAGAAAGACAGAGCTGCTGTGCGCTCTTTTAGAAATCGATAAAAAACAAAAACAGCAGATAGCGCTGCTAGAATGTATTCTGGGTCTGGAGAAGAGCGTAAAGCAGATGTACGGCTTGGCAGTTTCCGACGACTTTGATAAGAGTATCAAGGTGAATTTTTCAGATAGTAGTTTTGAGGAAAAGGCGGCGGAAATTTCAGAACTTTTGGGTGAGGAAAAATATGAACTGATCCTTTGCATGAAGGAACTTTACGATACAGCGGTATTAAGCCAGATTATGGGAGAATGTCATTATCTTTCTGAGGCAAGGGTGCAGGAATACGAGAAACATAAAGCGGATTTGCGGCTCTTAAAAAGGACAGTAAAAAAATATGGCACGAAAGAAGAATATCAGTTCCTGTTCCGCAGCAGTGAAAAGGCCTCTTACAGCGCCTATGTGCATTCTGTGAATTC
>CAKROP010000316.1 GCA_934373375.1 uncultured Anaerosacchariphilus sp. | reverse complement strand
ATTGCTGAGGAATCTACCGCATGGCCCATGGTGACGGGCAAACCCGAGGACGACGGTCTGGGCTTCTCCTTCAAATGGAATATGGGCTGGATGAACGATTTCCTGGAGTATATGAAGCTCGACCCCTATTTCCGGAAGGGTGCGCATAATCTGATGACCTTTGCCATGACCTATGCCTACAGCGAGAATTATATTCTGGTGCTGTCCCACGACGAGGTGGTACATCTGAAGTGTTCTATGATCAATAAGATGCCGGGCGAGTACGAGGATAAATTCGCGAACCTGAAGGCGGCTTACGCATTTATGCTGGGCCACCCGGGCAAGAAGCTGTTGTTCATGGGTCAGGAGTTCGCCCAGCTCCAGGAGTGGAGCGAGGCCAGGGAGCTTGACTGGTATCTGCTGGAGCAGGACCAGCACCGGGAGCTTCAGGCCTTCGTAAAGGCGCTGCTGCATCTCTACCAGAAGCATCCGGCTCTCTACGAGCTGGATACCCATCCCGAGGGCTTTCAGTGGATCAATGCCAACGACGGCTACCGCAGTATCTTCTCCTTCATGCGCTTCGACAAGGAGCGGAAAAAGAACCTGCTCTTTGTCTGCAACTTCACGCCGGTGGAGCGCCCCGATTACCGGGTGGGCGTGCCGAAAAAGAAGCAGTACAAGCTGGTTCTGGACAGCGACGCGGCAGAGTTTGGCGGAAGCGGCGTAGAGAAGCCGACCGTCTACAAGGCCGAGGTCGGCGAGTGTGACGGCCAGCCCTATTCGATTGCTTATCCGCTTCCGGGGTATGGAGTGGCTGTGTTTGAGTTTTAAAAAAATAGCCTGAAGAAAATATGATATATAGCACTTGGATTATGCTGGAAATGGTATGCTCCAAGTGCTATTTTAAAATTGAAGTATTAAAAATTTATAAAATAATTGGAAAAACTTGTAATTTTTCGCATGGTATGCTATTCTTTACCCATGCCGTAAGGCATACCTGTTTCATCTATTGGCCTTTCGCCGAAAAGTTTCCCCATATTTTAAGAAAACCGAGTGAGAGAGGAGCGTTGTCACGAAAACAAGTACACCGGTAAGCAACGATCAGGCTGTGGTATGGGAATCCGCACCGCAGACGAAGGAGGAAGCCTTGATGAGGCTGTCACAGTCACCGAGGCTGTATAAGACTTATCAGGGAATTAAGAGCAAAGGATGGAGGACACGGATTTTGGACTTTTTTGCAGGAAATCAGTCCTTGCCGCTGACTTACGATCCGTTTTTTAAATTTATCTTCAATCCGGACAGGCACGCGGATCGATTGGAAAAATTCATTTCCTCTATCTTAGGAATGCGCGTGAAGATCAAAAGGATTCTTCCGGTAGAAGATAGCCTGATTGATGGCGAGACCTATCTGATCATGGATTTGCTGGTAGAACTGGAAGATGGTTCATTGGCAAATATCGAGATTCAGAAGAATGGTTATGCTTTTACGGAGGAACGTTTATCTTGCTATGCGGCCGATTTGCTGATGCGGCAGTATACGCGAATTCGTGGCGAAAGAGGAGCTGATTTTACATATCATGATGTAAAAAAAGTCTATGTAATTGTTCTCTACGAAAAGTCCACAGCCGAATTTCACCGTCATGGAGATACGTATTTTCATCATGGGAAAATCAGCTATGACAGCGACCTGAATCTGGAGATGCTGGATGAATATTTCCTGATTGCCCTTGACGTGTTTGCAAAAATCCCGTATGCTGAAGATAACAAAGGTGATTTGCATGCATGGCTGTCCCTGTTGACCACGGAAAATCTGGCGGACGCTGAGCGGAATATCGCACGTTATCCGTGGTTGGAATCCATCTATCAGGAGATCGCCCTGCTGCGGCGCAATCCGGAGGAGGTTATCGGTATGTGGTCGGAAGCGTTACGGATTTTGGATGAGAATTCGTTGAAATACTATGTGGAAGAGTTGAAAGAAGAGCTGGATAAGGAGAAGCAGCGGACGCAGGAGATGAGTACAGAATATGATGCAGCTTTAAAAGCTCTACATGAAAAGGACGCAGAAATCGCTGCTTTGAAAGAACAGTTGGCAAATAAGTAAATACCGTAGGATAAGAGTATAGATAACACAGGCCGTTTTACAATATCATTTCTGATAAAGAAAGATATTTGTAAAACGGTCTGTTTTTTACGGAGCAGCACAAGAATGCTTTACGTGGTCAGTGTGTTTCCTCCGCCTGCGGCGCAGCCGCCTTCTCCAGCGCCCGCTCCACGGCTCCGAGGATCACCTGGGAGGTGTACTGGGCTTCTTCGGAGTAGTCCAGGCCGTCCAGGGACTGGGTTTCGCAGATCTGGTCCGCCAGGTTGTCGAGGGCGGGCTGCATCAGAGGGTACATGGTTTCGACTGCTTCACTCAGGTTATTGAAGGCGATGGATTCGATGCGGGTCTCGCTTACGGTGACGGCTACGTCTACGGCGTTGCCTCCCAGGGTGATGGACGAGGTGTAGACGCCGGGGGTGTAGGCAGCGCCAGCGGTGGCGGTGTTCTTTTTATCCTTTGGAGCGAACATGTAGACCAGCAGCAGAATCAGAAGGATGCCCAGTGCTACGAAGATGCCGGTGTAGATGAGCTCCTTCATGCGGAGCACGACGATTTTGGTTTTTGAACTCATGGGAAGCCCTCCTGCGGGGGATTCGATTGTTATAGGATATGCGGGAGGGAGGTGAACTATGACGGACGGGGCGGGGCTTTGTAGTTATCTGTGTTCATCGTTTATCGGACACGGTGTGCCACCCACGGACGCGAGGTCCGCAGGTGTCCCACAGCGTCCGCTAAAACGCTGTACACAATGATAACTACAAAGTCCCGCCCCTGGTTTTGATTGCACTATCGTTCTATGAAGCCCTCTCCGAGCACTTCCCGAACATCGGTCACGATAACAAAGGCGTTCGGGTCGCATTCTTTTGTCAGCTC
>CAKROP010000315.1 GCA_934373375.1 uncultured Anaerosacchariphilus sp. | reverse complement strand
CCCACCATCATGGCCGCCTCAATCAGGGCGCTGGTCTTCAGCCGGTAGATGAAATCCAGCTTCTCTCTGGAGAGGGGCTGTCCCTCGGACTCCACATCCACCACCTGGCCGCCGATCATGCCGTAGATACCTGCCTTCTTAGACAGAATCTGTAATGCCTTCGCCGTGCGGGCACTGGTCTCGATATCAAAGGCTCCCGCCGCTGTCTCAAAAGCCAGATTCAGAAGTGCGTCACCTGCCAGGATACCCATGGCTTCGCCGTATACCGCGTGGGTCGTCTTCTTGCCGCGACGGTACTCGTCATTATCCATAGCAGGAAGATCATCATGTACCAGTGAATATGTATGAATCATTTCCATGGCTGCCATGAAGGGCTCCACGACCTTTCCCTCGCCGCCGAACATCTGATAGGTCTCTTTCATCAGAAGGGGCCTGAGTCTCTTGCCGCCTGCCATTACACTATAGTTCACCGCCTCCAGAACAGTCTTCTGGAACCCGGTCTCCTGCGGCAGATAAGTTGTAAGCAATTTTTCAATTTCTTCTGTCTTGGTACGAAGCTCTTCTTTAAAACTCATCCAGTTTGCCCTCCTCATTCATGACCAGCATTTTTTTCTCTACCTTATCCAGCTTTTCACCGCAGGCCTTCAGAAGCTTCATGCCCTCGGCGTAAATCGCGAAGGATTCTTCCAGCGGCACGTCCCGATCCGCCAGCTTCTCAAGCATTCCGTCCAGCTCCGCGAAATTTTCTTCCAGTGTCGCTTCTTTTTTCTTCGTCGCCATACCGCTCTACCCTCTCTTTATCCTTTCGCGGCCTTTTACTACCGCTGTGTATACACCGTCTGTCACATGGATCCGGAGCTGTTCGCCCTCTGCGGCCTCGTCAATTCCGGTTACAGCCTTTCCATCCGGCCCTTCCGTATAGGAATAGCCCTGCTGCAGCTTCAGAAGCGGGGAAAGTCCGTGCAGACGCTCAATGTACAGCTTCAGGCTATGCTTTCGATCTAACAGCTTGTCCTGCATGGCCTGCGTAAGACCGTTGGATAATTCAGACAGACGCATCCGTTTTTCCAGAAGCTGTGTCTCCGGGTTTATACGCTGTACTCTGGTTTTCAGCTCCGCCAGTCTTCTGTAATATTCTTCCATTCTGTGACCGAAGATATCCTCAAACTGCCTGCGGTAGCCCTGCATCCGCTCCAGAAGCTCCCGGATATCCGTTACAGCCAGTTCCGCCGCCGCGGAAGGCGTCGGCGCCCTGAGATCCGCCACATAATCGGCAATGGTCGTATCTGTCTCATGGCCGACTGCTGAGATCACCGGCGTATTGCAATCAAAGATGGCCCGTGCCACCTTTTCCTCATTGAAAGCCCACAAATCCTCAATGGAACCGCCGCCACGGCCCACAATCAACACGTCCAGGCCCAACTCATCCAAGGCCCTGATACCTCGCACAATGCTGTCCGCCGCGCCCTCTCCCTGCACCTGAGCCGGGTAGAGAATAATCTGCACAAAAGGGTTGCGTCGCAAGGCAATATTGCGGATATCCTGCACTGCGGCTCCTGTAGGCGCCGTCACCACACCCAACCGTTTCACATAGTAAGGAATCGGCTGCTTGTATTCCTGCGCGAACATGCCCATTTCCTCAAGCTCGTTTTTCAGCTTCTCGTAAGCCTCGTAAAGCTGGCCCACGCCGTCTTTGATAATCTCTCTGGCATAAAGCTGATAGCTGCCGCTGCGCTCGTAGACGCTGACACGCCCCAGTACAATGATCCTTTGTCCATCCTGCATAGGAAAAGCCAGACCTTTCCGGTCGCCCGCGAACATGACACATGCCATGGTTCCGCTCTCATCCTTCAGAGAAAAGTAGATGTGCCCGGAACTGTGATATTTACAGTTGGACACCTCTCCCTTTACATAAATACGGTTCAGCATAAAATCCTGTGTAAACATATTTTTGATGTATGTGTTTACCTGCGCTACCGTATAGACATGCTTCATTCCGCTTTTCCTGTCTTTCCTATCTTACCCAAGATACCGTTCACAAAGGCCGGAGACTCGTCACCGCCAAACTTTTTGGACAGCTCCACCGCCTCGTTGACTGCCACGCCCACGGGAACGTCCTCATCGTATTCCATCTCATACACAGCCAGACGTAAAATGGTCAGATCGGCCTTGCCCATACGGGATACCTTCCAACCTTCCGCCGTATCTTCCAGAGCCTTGTCGATCTCCGGCAGTTTTTCTATAATATGCGCATATTTTTTCTCAATATACTGCTGATCCTTCGGCTCCACCTCACCCAGGCTGTCGAAGAACATCCGAATCTGCTCCGGCATCTCCTCTGCGCTGTTAAATTCGATACGAAACAGCAGTTCAAAAATATGCTCTCTTAACTCTCGTCTTTTCATCTTGTCCTTTTTCCCTCTTAATCGTTTGAAAAGGGAGCCGCTGACTGCAGCCGCTCCCCTTCCTGTGCTACTTATTTATCCTCTTTTCCCATATTCACATTAACAATGCGGATATTGACCATGGCAACTTCCAGTCCTGTCATGTTCTCAATGGCGCTCTTCACACGATCCTGTACCTTCTCAGATACCTTCATGATGCTGTAGCCATACTCAATATTCAGAGCCAGATCCACGTCTACGCTGCGGTCTGTCACCAGAACCTTGACGCCCTTGGACAGGTTCTTGACGCCCAGCTTTCCGATCAGTTCGTTGGTGATATTACCGGCCATGGAAGCCACGCCCTCTACCTCGGTAGCTGCCAACCCGGCTATGGTAGCGACTACCTCGTCCGCGATCTGAACTTCGCCCAGCTGACTGTCCTCATGTATCATATGAACGCCTCTTTTTTCTTCCTTTGACATATACAAAACCTCCTGTTTTCTGTGTAAATCAGGTTATCCTGCTTACACGAAGCTTTTTTCCGACTTTCTCACACGACCTGGCAAAAGAGACCCCG
>CAKROP010000314.1 GCA_934373375.1 uncultured Anaerosacchariphilus sp. | reverse complement strand
GCGCTGCCGGATGGCGGTGGAGGAAGCCATGAAGGATCAGACCGTGGCCATGGTCTGCTCCGGCGACAGCGGCATCTACGGCATGGCAGGCATCATTTACCAGGTGGCAGAGGAAATGAACGCGGATATCGAGATCGAGACCGTACCGGGTGTGACGGCAGCCAGCGCGGCGGCTTCTGTGCTGGGCGCGCCGCTGATGCATGATTTCGCGGTGATCAGCTTAAGCGATCTGATGACGCCCCTGGATCTGATTATGAAGCGGGTGGACTGCGCGGGTCAGGGCGATATGATCGTCTGCCTGTATAATCCCAAGAGTAAAAAGCGTACCGGCTATGTAGAGCAGGCGGCGGAAATCCTGATGAAGTATCGGAAGCCGGAGACCCCGGTGGGTATCGTGCGCCACGCGGGACGCAAAGAGGAGAGCAAGCAGCTTACGACGTTAGCGGAGCTTAAAAACGCGGAGATCGATATGTTCAGCGTAGTTATCATTGGCAATTCGCAGACCTATGTAAGCAACGGCAGAATGATCACCCCCAGAGGCTACGCGTTAAAGTAGGACCCGCGACCGAGATGGAACGAAGTGAAATCGAGGTCAGCGCTCATGGAAATACAGGAGTAAACTATGAAGATTCGAATCGGAACAAGAAAAAGCAAACTGGCTCTGGTACAGACCGATCTGGTGCGGCGGCGCATTGAAGCGGCTTTCCCGGAGGCGGAGATAGAAATCGTGGAAATGTCTACGAAGGGCGACGAGATTCTGGATAAATCGTTGACCTCTTTTGGAGGCAAGGGTGTTTTTACCCGGGAACTGGAGGAGGCTCTGCTAAAGGAAGAGGTAGATCTGGCCGTCCACAGCGCCAAGGATATGCCCATGGAATTCCCGGAAGGGCTTTACATTGGTGCGGTGCTGGAGCGGGCTGACGTCCATGACGTGCTGGTGACCACCACAGGCGTGAAAGCGCGGGAGCTGGCGCCGGGCAGTATCGTGGGAACCAGCTCTCTCCGGCGGGAATTGCAGATCAAAGAGCTGAATCCCACCGTGCGGATCCGGATGCTGCGCGGCAATGTGCAGACCCGGCTTCGGAAGTTAAAAGAGGGTCAGTATGACGCGATTCTTCTGGCGGCGGCAGGTCTGGAACGGCTGGGGCTGGACAAGGAAGAAGGGATCCGGTTGGAATATCTGGACACGGACAGCTTTCTTCCGGCGGCCGGGCAGGGGATTCTGGCCGTTGAGGCGAAAAAGGGACGCTTTACGGAAGTATTAAAGGCCATTCACTGTGAGGAGGCGGCGCTGGAGCTTGAGGCGGAACGGAGCTTTCTGGCGGCTATCGGCGGAAGCTGTAATGCCCCGGCGGCAGGACTGTGCGTCCCGGCAGCGCAATCCCTGAAAATGAAGGTACTGTACGCACCGGAGGGAACAACCGGGCTTCGGAAGGCCGAGGCTATCGTGGATTTGACTGAGGCAGACACACAGGAAGAGAAGCTTTCCAAAGCGCGCATGTTAGGTGAAAACCTGGCAGGCGAAGTGAAGCGGGGCAGGGTCTGGCTTTTGGGCGCAGGCCCCGGAGATATGGGACTGCTGACACAGAAGGCCCTCTGGTGCATCCGTCACGCGGACGTGCTGGTCTATGACAATCTGTCAAGCGGCGCCGTTTTAAATGAGGCAAGAGAGGACGCAGAGCTTATCTACGCGGGCAAGCGCGCAGACAAGCATCATTTACGCCAGTGGGAGACCAACGCTCTTCTGGTGGAAAAGGCCCTGGATGGTAAAAATGTGGCCCGGGTCAAGGGCGGCGATCCCTTTATCTTTGGCCGCGGCGGCGAGGAAGCACAGGAGCTTTTAAAGGCTGGTGTGGAGTTTGAGATCATTCCGGGCGTGTCTTCTTCCTATGCGGCTCCGGCTTACGCGGGCATTCCGGTGACACACCGGGACTTTGCATCTTCTTTCCATGTGATTACGGGACATGAGAGCGCGGACAAGACCGGTCTGGTGCTGGATTACGCGACCCTGGCGAAAGAGGAGGGTACGCTGGTATTTTTGATGGGCCTGAAAAATCTGCCCCATATCGCAGAAGAACTGATTACTCACGGAAAGGATCCGAAGACACCGGCGGCTGTGGTGCAGGCGGGAACGACGGCCAGACAGCAGGTGGTAACAGGCGTGTTGGAATCCATCGCGGAGACGGCGAAGACAGCAGGTATTCAGACCCCGGCCATTACGGTCGTGGGCGATGTGGTGACCTTGCAGAGACAGCTTTCCTGGCTGGGCGGCAAGCCCCTCTCTGGAAAGCGGATACTGCTGACCGGTACGAAGCCCATGTGTGAAAAGCAGCGGGAGGTTCTTGCGGCAGACGGCGCGGAGGCAATTCCCTTCAGTCTGATTTACACGAAGAAGCTGAGCACTCCGGCGATAGAGCAGGCATTTACAGAGATAAAGAATTACAGCTGGGTGGTATTGACCAGCAGCAACGGCGTGCAGTTCTTCCTGGATGAGCTGAAAGAGCGGCGGATGGATATCCGGAGCCTTGCAGGCCTTAAATTCGCGGTCATCGGTGCCGGTACGGAGGCAGCGCTTACGGCGGCAGGGATCTATGCGGACTTTGTGCCCAGTCGGTATTCCAGTAAGGATCTGGCGGAGGAGTGGATTCCGGAGCTGACAGCGGCGGATAAGGTGCTGCTGTTACGCGCCCAGGAGGCTTCTTCGGAGCTTACGAAAGCGTTGGATGCAGCAGGCGTTCCCTACACGGACGCGGCCCTCTATCATACTGCCCGGGATGCACGCAAGGCCGAAGAGCTGAACCGTATCCTGCCGGAAATGGATTATATCACCTTTGCCAGCGCGTCGGCGGTCAAAGCCTTTGCAGATATGGTGGAGAACCCGGCGGAGCTGACGGCAAAAGCGGTCTGCATCGGCCCGGTGACGGAAAAGGCGGCAGTACAGGCGGGCATTCCGGTGTATGCAAGCGC
>CAKROP010000313.1 GCA_934373375.1 uncultured Anaerosacchariphilus sp. | reverse complement strand
ATTACACTGAACGGAAAAAAAGCGGAAGGCAAAGAAATCCTTGCCCAGGGAGACACGGTAAAATGCTTTTTCTCCGAGGAAACCTTTACCTTGTTGTCCGGTGCCGGGGCAGTGGAAGATACCTCCGATTACCGCAAGGCTTACCGTTCCCTGAAGGATATCAGCGTTCTCTATGAGGATGAAAATATACTGTTGCTGAATAAACCAGCCGGAGTTCTGACCCAGAAAGCCAAACCGGAAGATCTTTCCCTGAACGAATGGCTGATTGGCCACCTGCTGGCTGCCGATGCCATAAAAGAAACCGATCTTGCCACCTTTCATCCGTCGGTCTGTAACCGTCTCGACCGCAACACCAGCGGTATCGTATTGTGTGGAAAGACGCTGGCCGGTTCCCAGGCCCTCAGCCGGATCATCAAGGATCGTTCGGTGAAGAAATATTATCAGACCGTCTGCAAGGGCAAGATTTTACAGGAAAGCACCCTGGAAGGCTATCTGTACAAGGACGAACGCACCAATACGGTACAGGTATTTCCAGATAAGGCGGAGGCTCCGGAAGATGCTTCCTTTATAAAAACAATCTACACTCCCAGTGCGGTGGCTGGGGAATATACCCTGCTGACCGTAGAACTGGTCACCGGCAAAACCCACCAGATCCGCGCCCATCTGGCCAGCACCGGACATCCGTTACTTGGTGACACCAAGTACGGAGACAGCAAATTAAATCGCAGGATGCAATCGGAATACTCTCTGCACCACCAGCTTCTGCATGCCGGAAGAGTGTGTTTCCCGGAAGAAGCGGAAGGACCTCTTGCAAAGGTGAGCGGTCAGACTTTTGACGCACCGCTTCCCCATAAATTTGCAGAAATCTTACAGGCTCTGAATCTGACACCGGATTCCGCCTGCTAGAAAGGAAAACAAAGAACAATGGCAACATGGAATACCAGAGGGCTTCGTGGATCTACTCTGGAGGATATGGTCAACCGCACCAATGAAAAATATGCAGAGGCCGGTCTGGCCCTGATCCAGAAGATCCCCACCCCCATTACCCCGGTCAAAATGGATAAGGAGAGCCGCCAGATCACGCTGGCCTTTTTCGAACAGAAGAGTACCGTAGACTATATCGGTGTCGTACAGGGCATCCCGGTCTGCTTTGATGCCAAGGAATGTGCGGTGGACACCTTTTCCCTGCAAAATATTCATCCTCATCAGGTGGAGTTCATGCAGCAGTTCGAGAAACAGGGGGGTATCGCCTTTTTCCTGATCTTTTACAGCCATAAGGATCTGTTATATTATCTTCCCTATGAAATGCTGCGCTTTTTCTGGGACAGAGCGCAGGAAGGCGGTCGGAAAAGCTTCCGCTTCGAGGAACTGAATCCGGAATATATTATTCCAAAGCATCAGGGAATTCTGGTTCCTTATCTGGATATTCTGAAAAAAGATCTGGAAGACCGGGAAGAATAATTTCTTGACAGCAGAGAGGTCTGCGGGTATACTACAAATAGTTTTACATGCTACTATGATAATATGGTAACACGTTAATACATTAAAGTGTATGAATTGAGGAATGCATATGAACAACAGACTTTTACATACGCCGGAAGGAGTCCGGGACATTTACGGGAAAGAATATGCCAGAAAACTGGCGGTGGAACAGAAGCTGCAGAAAGCGATCCATTGTTTCGGATACGAAGATATACAGACCCCTTCCATTGAGTTCTTTGATGTCTTCTCCAGAGAAATCGGAACTACTCCCAGCAAGGAATTATATAAATTCTTTGACAAAGAGGGAAATACACTGGTACTGCGTCCGGACTTTACACCCTCCATCGCCCGCTGTGCCGCGAAGTATTTTATGGAAGAGAAAGTGCCGCTTCGTTTCAGCTACAACGGCAATACCTTCACCAATACCTCTAATCTGCAGGGCAAATTAAAAGAGGTGACCCAGATGGGTGCGGAACTCATCGGAGACCCTTCCGTGGAAGCGGATGCGGAAGTCATCAGCATGGTGATCGAGGCACTGAAAAGTGCGGGACTGACCAGATTTCAGGTGACCATCGGTGAAGTGGATTATTTCCGCGGTCTCTGTGAAGAAGCCGGTCTGGACGAAGATACCGAACAGGAGCTTCGTTCCTGTATCTCCGGCAAGAATTTTTTCGCTGCCCAGGAGCTGTTGGAACAGAAACAGATTCCGGAGCCTTATCACAGCATTTTGTTAAAGCTGGCGGATATGTTTGAAAACATCGAATCCCTGGAAGATGCCAAAGCACTGGTAAAAAACGAGAGATCCTTACAGGCCATTGCGAGACTGGAGAAATTAAAAGAGCGGTTAGCGCAGTACGGCGTGGCGGAATATATTTCCTTTGACCTTGGAATGCTCAGCAAATATCAGTATTATACCGGCGTTGTCTTCAAGGCTTATACCTATGGTATCGGTGATGCCGTGGTAAAGGGCGGCCGTTACGATAACCTGCTTGGGAAATTCGGCAAAAATGCGGCAGCTATTGGCTTTGTCATCGTTATTGATGATCTGCTGGAGGCTTTGTCCCGTCAGAAGGTAAGGATCGATATTCCCGCTTCCGGCAAAGTCGTATGCTACCGGGCAGGAGACGAGGCGGATTATCTGGCAAAGCTTTCCGAAGTCGTAAGTTTGCGCAAAGAAGGCATCCCTACCGTGCTTTCCCCTGAAATTACAGAGAACGAGGAGGCAGACAGTAATGAGTGAAGAAAGATATCTTACGTTTGCTCTGGGAAAGGGCAGACTTGCCAAAAAGACACTGGAGCTTTTTGAACAGATCGGCATCACCTGCGAAGAAATGAAGGATAAGGATACCCGAAAGCTGATTTTTACCAATGAAGAATACAAATTACGTTTTTTTCTGGCAAAAGGTCCTGATGTTCCCACCTATGTAGAGTACGGTGCGGCAGATATCGGCGTTGTCGGCAAGGACACGATCCTGGAGGAAAACCGGA
>CAKROP010000312.1 GCA_934373375.1 uncultured Anaerosacchariphilus sp. | reverse complement strand
AAAAGCGGGCCAGGCATTCCGTCTGCCATATGTGAAGCTGGATACGCCGGATATAAGCTCTGATACCGTATGGACAGAGGTGGCTGCACAGGTCAGCGATTCTCCGGATATCGCAGGACAGCCGGCAGAGCTTCCCTGGGAAGCAGAGCACACCCGGATCAACTGGAGCAGTGTGGACGGCGCCGGCGTATATGAGGTTACTTCGGCGGAGAAAGCGGATATCAGCGGCGGAGCCGTGGATTTAACAAGAAATATCCGGATTCAGGAGAGCGGGGACAGCGTAACCGTAAGCCAGCAGTGGACAGGCCTGAGTGGCGATAACGTCAATGACTGGTCAGAAGCGGCAGTTAAGAAGACGGATGAAAATACCTGGCGCTTTGACCTGGCCTATCCGGATGTAATTGCGGGTGATATGGCGGCGCAGGGCTATTATGATACCCCGTCCGGAGTGAGAAGCTACTACACCGTGCAGGAGACGGCGGCGCTCTATGCCACCAGAAATGACGACGGCACCTGGAGCTACAGCCTGGAGCTTCCGGATATTAACAAACTGACGGCGAGGGATAAGGCAGACGACGGCAGTACGGAGGAAACCACCTTCCCCAATGAAAGCAGCCGAATCGTGAGCAAGGTGACCGTCCGGGCCAATGTGGAGGCCAACCTGTCAGAGAACCCGGCAGACCAGAGCGACGCCTACGCCGCGTCAGAGCGCGCAGAGGTGGAACTGAAATAAGATGAAACAGACCATAAAAAAGAAAGGAGGGGAGTCCCGTTGCAGCGAAAAGGAATGCGTGAACTAAGGAAAAACAGCCGTCAGGGCGTATCCCTTGTCATCGTGCTGTGTGTATCAGCCTTCTTCGTGGCTTTTGCCGCAGCCATCCTGTATACAGCGGGACTTCTGACCTCCCAGAGCACCGGGCGTCTGAAGGAGGAACGGAGCTATCTGCTGGCCCAGAGCTTTGCGGAAGCTTTGGATAAGGAGCTTTCCGATCAGGACGCGTCCTTCTTTGAATTTGTGAACCGTTTTCTGGACGGAAATCAGTATGCGGAGGATACCCCCTACTCCTTTATGCCGGAGGGCACGGATCTTACGAACCTGTATGCAGGCAGCGCCAAAAGTCTGGAAGGCTACGGCAACCTGCGTGTGACCCTGACCAAGGAAATCAACGAAAGTGAGAGCAGTGTCAGCCTCGGAGGCACAATCCCGGCGACGGGAGCCGGTAATTACGGAACGACCATCGCGGAGCTGGAGCGCATGACTGTGCGCCGCTATCTGGTGGTCGTGGATGTGACGTCCTATTATGACGACATAACCTACACCTACAGCACAGAATATACCCGGGAGCAGAAATACGCGTTGAATTTCTGGCAGGGAGAGCAGAAGCTGGTATGGGATGGAAAGGAATGGCATGAGGGCACGGCTGTCGGACCGGTCTATCAACCGGATACGACTCAGGATATCCGTTATGAGTATGACGCGTCCAAGGTGACAGAATGTAAATTCGTGGAAAATACCTATACCGATACGGAGACTACCGATACGGAGCCGCCGGATCCGGAAGGAGGCGATACCAATGGGACCGATTAAGACACTGGGCTCCCGTTCCGGGGATACGCTGGTGGAGGTTATGGCCAGCATCTTTATTTTCCTGCTGATGATGGGAATTCTCCAGGGAGCGGTATCCTACAGCAGCGCCTCCATGCGGAAAAATCAGGAAATCCGACAGGAAAACGCGGAGATTCTGAAAGAATTGAGTACGGCCCAGGCTGCGCCACGGGACGGCGGGAAGAATCAGTCGGTCGATCTGGCGTTTCACGCTGTCAATGCGGATTTTACCCAGATGGGAACGGCGTCAAACTTTACGGTGGAAGTGGAGCTGTATCAGAAAACTGCAAAGGAGGTTTCCTTTCTTCTGTACCACCCGCCGGAGAAGTCAGACACTCCCGCCTCCGATGAGGACGGAGGTGACACGCCATGAGAAAAAAGAAGCATAGAATCCTGCGGGAACGCGCGGGAACGACGCTGGTGGAGACACTGGTATCCCTGCTTCTGATGAGTATTCTGATCGGTATGGCGGCCCGGGTGCTGAGCGGCGCTTACCGGGTGTATCTGCGGCTGCAGAAGACCCAGTACGCAGAGTCCATTCTGGATACAGCCATGACGGAGGTGCGGGATCTGGCAAATGAAGCCTGTGGCTATGTGAAGCTCTATCCGAATGGCGCGCAGATTGCGGATCAGGCTGGAAATACGACCGGAACCGCCATGGAATTTCTGGATTCCAACGGCTATGTGGTGCTGATTTCCACTGACGGCTGTGAAAAGACCACCCTGTACCGGGGAAATGATCTGGAAAATGTCATCGGTACCCAGGAAGCGCTTTCCAAGGGACGACTGCTGGCCCGGTATTATAACCGGAAAAACGATGGCACCTATCTGTACACGGACGGTACCCGGCCGGTGGCCCGCGCGGCTGCGGAGGCCTACGGCGAGGGCTTTTATATGGGGTATTACCTGAAGGTGACCTACCGGGTACCGGATGGAACCACAGACGGCGGGGCGTTGAGCTCTCTGGTTGCCGATGTGGCATTATATCAGGATGAGAACTGCACAGAACTGGTAATTTCTGACACGGAAATCCTTGATTTTCGTTATAAAATAAAGTATAGTGAGGGTGTGACGGCAACGACTGTAATGGATAACACGCCGTAAGGCCGTACAAACAAGATATAGACGCCTGCCCGGGCGCTTATATAGAAAATATCTATAAAGAAAAAGGAGAAAAGAGAAATGTTTAAGAAACTCAAAGAGAACAAAAAAGGCTTTACACTGGTAGAGCTGATCGTTGTACTGGTAATTCTGGCTATCCTGGCAGCACTGCTGGTACCGGCACTGACTGGGTATATTGATAAGGCTAAGAAGAAATCTGTAATCGCAGAGACTCGTCAGTGTGTAATGGCTGCACAGACTTTAAT
>CAKROP010000311.1 GCA_934373375.1 uncultured Anaerosacchariphilus sp. | reverse complement strand
CTGACCGGACACCCGAATATGTGGCTGGCTGTATTCGCCGATACGGGTGTGGCTATGCTGTGCGTGCTGAATTCGATTCGGATTCTGTACAAGAAATAAGATTGATAGAAACGGTAGCTTTTGAACTGTCGGGAGAAAAATAAAATAGGTTGGAGGATACGCAGATTTTTCTACTCCTCGCAGGCGGCTTTTACGCACCCGACCGGCCAACTCGGGCCTACGGCCCTCAAACAGGGCCTCCTTCAGATGCTGCCTAGCCTGCTCGTCCCTACGAAAAATCAGCTAACATCCTCCAACCTATTTTATTTTTCTCCCGGCAGGGATTTACGTTTCTATCATAAAATTTTAAAATTTCCAGTTTTGTTATCCCGGCAGTGGGCTGCCGTTTTGCCAAAGGTTTTTATTTTACATCTTTCATGGTTAATCCGATTCGTTTTTTCTGCAAATCCACGCTGAGCACCTTCACATCCACGATATCCCCCACGCTCAGCACCTCCAGCGGATGCTTAATATACCGATCGGTAATCTGTGAGATATGCACCAGACCATCCTGATGGACGCCGATGTCTACGAAGACGCCAAAGTCAATGACGTTGCGGACAGTTCCTTTCAGTACCATACCGGGTTTCAGGTCCTTCATTTCCAGTACATCGGTTCTGAGAATCGGCTTCGGCATCTCGTCACGGGGATCCCGGCCCGGCTTTTCCAGCTCTTTTACGATGTCGCGCAGGGTCAGCTCGCCGATTTCCAGCTTCTCTGCCAGATGCTTATAATCATGAATTTTACCGGACAGGCCTTTGACGCCGCCCTTTTTCAGATCTTCTGTGGTGTAGCCCATGGTACTCAGCAGCTTTTCGGCGCTGGCGTAGGATTCCGGGTGTACGCTGGTGGCGTCCAGGGGATTCTTGCCGCCTGTGATGCGTAAGAAGCCCGCGCACTGCTCGAAGGCCTTGGGACCCAGCTTGGTCACCTTCAGGAGCTCTCTGCGGGTGGTAAAACGGCCATTCTCTTCCCGGTAGGCTACGATATTTTTCGCCAGGGTTTTGTTGATGCCGGACACATACTCTAAGAGCGGCGCAGAGGCTGTATTCAGGTCTACACCGACTTTATTTACACAGTCCTCGACGACGCCGGACAGGGCCTCTCCCAGCTTCTTCTGGTTCATGTCGTGCTGATACTGACCGACGCCGATGGAGCGGGGATCGATCTTCACCAACTCTGCCAGCGGATCCTGCAGACGGCGGGCGATGGACGCGGCACTTCGCTGTCCCACGTCGAAATTTGGAAATTCCTCGGTGGCCAGCTTGCTGGCGGAATAGACGGACGCACCGGCCTCATTTACAATCACATAACGAACTGGCGTGGGCAGCTCTTTGATGAGCTCCACGATGACCTGCTCGGACTCCCGGGACGCGGTTCCGTTGCCCACAGAAATCAGCGTGATACCATATTTCGCAATCAGTTTTTTCAGGATAGCCTTGGCCTCTGCCACCTTGTTCTGGGGCGCCGTCGGGTAAATGACTACCGTATCCAGCACCTTTCCGGTGGCGTCCACCACAGCCAGCTTACAGCCGGTACGGAACGCCGGATCCCAGCCCAGCACCACCTGACCCACGATGGGTGGCTGCATCAGGAGCTGCTTCAGATTTTTGCCAAAGACACTGATGGCTCCATCCTCCGCTTTCTCGGTCAGCTCATTTCTTATCTCACGCTCAATGGACGGCGCAATCAGACGGCTGTAGCTGTCCGCGATCACCATTTTCAGCACCGGCGTCGTATGCGGATTGTCCCGCACAATAACCTTCTTCTCCAGATAGCGTAAAATACGCTCCTCCGGCGCTTCCACACGGACAGTCAGCACCTTCTCCGCCTCGCCCCGGTTCAGGGCCAGAATCCGGTGTCCGGCCGCCTTTTTCACTGGCTCCTCATAATGGTAATACATCTCGTAGACGGTCTGGGCCTTCTCATCCTTGGCCTCGGACAGAAGCTGGCCCTCATCGAAGGTCGCCTTCCGGATATAGGTCCGGTAGTCAGCCTCATCAGAAATGGCCTCTGCCAGGATATCTCCGGCTCCGGCGATGGCGTCCGCTGTCGTCAGCACGCCCTTTTCCTCGGAAAGATATGCCGCCGCCTCTTCCTCCAGCGGCTTTTTCGTCAACTGCAGACGAATCACATCCGCCAGACCGTCCAGACCTTTTTCCTTCGCAATGGTTGCCCGGGTACGCCGTGTAGGCCGGTACGGGCGGTATAGATCGTCCACAGCCACCAGGGTCTCCGCAGCCAGAATCTGTGCCTTCAGCTCTTCCGTCAGCTTTCCCTGCTCCTCGATGCTTCCCAGCACCTGATTTTTCTTATCCTCCAGACCGCGAAGGTACGTCAGACGTTCATGCAGATTTCGCAGCACCTCGTCGTTCAGTGAACCCGTCGCTTCCTTTCTGTATCTGGAAATAAATGGAATTGTGTTTCCCTCGTCGATGAGCTTGACCGCGGCCTCTGCCTGCCAACGCTGAACGCCCAGCTCCTCGGTTAGTTTCCTGATAATATCCATAAGAGTGTTCCTCCTGTCTCTCCTTGACCTTTTCCGGTCACGGCACTGCTCTTATTATACGAAAATCCACCTTTCCCCGCAAGCCATAACTTGACCGCCTGTACCTTTCTCCTGCTTGCGCCTTTTTCAAGATTTTTCTTTTTCGGCCCGGCTTTTTCGGCCCGTATGTAAGATTTATTTGTCTTTCATTATCAGCTATGTTATCATATTTATTTAGGAGGATTTTTTATGGACTTTAATAATACCGAACAACCAAATATGAATTTTCAACAGCCACATTTTAATCCTTATAGAAAAAAGCCGAACCGCATGGCGAATCTTTCCCTGATTCTCGGCGTGCTGACACTCCTTTCAGTTATCAGCATTTATTTCATCTATATGGCTCTGCCTCTTGGCTGTATGAGTATCCTGTTCGCCCATCTGTCCAAAG
>CAKROP010000310.1 GCA_934373375.1 uncultured Anaerosacchariphilus sp. | reverse complement strand
TTTCGCAGGAGAGAGAGTTTAATTATAAGGGACTTTCCATGGACGAGATTATCCATCATCTTGCAGTGTTTATTTCAAGACTATGGCAGATTCATATCTTTGGCGAAGGAAATACGAGAACAACGGCAGTGTTTTTCATCAAATATTTGAGGACGCTTGGCTTCTCAGCAACTAACGATATTTTTGCGGAAAATGCGTGGTATTTCAGAAATGCGCTTGTACGCGCAAACTATACGAATCTGCAAAAAGGGATTCATGAAACGACGGAATATCTTGAATTGTTTCTCAGAAATCTGATTTTGGAGGATAAAAACGAACTTTTTAGCCGAAATCTGCATATATGTGGTTCTTTAAATGATGAAAAAGTGGACATTGAGACTGAAAAAGTGTACATTCAAGATGAAAAAGTGGACATTGAAAGTAGGGTGGCTGTAAAAGGCAGAGATTTTTCTGAAAAAACAGTTGCCCATATTCATAGACTTTTTGAAAAGTTTGGCTACGACAAGGTATTCGGCAGAAGCATTGTTATGGAGCTTCTGGATTTAAAAAGTTCAGGAGCTTCAAAATTAATTTCAAATTTAGTACAGGCAGATATGATTGAACCAGTATCGGGATATGGAAAAGGGAAATATAGGTTTAAAAAATGAAATATAATCCAAAGGAGCCATGACCATGCGGAATAACTTGGAAAAAATCAGGCAAAATAATTTTATGGATCATTTTGTTAAAACGGATGATATTTTAAAGGATATGTGTGGGATTATTGAATCCTCGCAAAATCTGCGTATCAGGCTGTTAACACATTGCTCGTGCAGAGAAATTGGCTGATTGGTTATCGAATTGCGGAAGAAGAATTTTATTGCAAGTAAAAGACCCTGAAGCCCGCGTCTGGTACGAAAAAGAAGTCACAGAACAAACGGGAGTGGAATTCACAATTTTATTTTTCGGTACTCTGATATACTGCGGATAATAGTGTATAATATGCGAAATTTCGCATTTAAAACTGTATTTCCAGGCAAGATATGAGTGTTATAATAAAAGATATATTTTAGAAAAAGGAACTAAAAAATTGGCAATCGAAGTAGAAATCAAACTGAAAATCCGGGACAGGCAGGCCCTGGCAGCGAAGCTGACCGAGTTGGGCTTCCGCCCCGGCAGACTGCTGCGGGAGACGGACGTGTACTTCCGCGCAAAGCACCACGATTTTGCAGAGCGGGACGAGGCTCTGCGAGTGCGGGAGACGGAAGATCTGGAGACCGGGGAGAAGACGGCGCAGTTGAATTTCAAGGGGCCGAAGCTAGATGACGCCTCCATGACCAGGAGGGAAATGGAGACAACTGTTGGCGATGGCGGGACCGTCCGGGCGATTCTGGAGCGGATTGGCTTTACGCCAGTGATTCCGGTGGAAAAGGTACGGAACTATTTTCACTGGGGACGGCTGACGGCCTGTGTGGATCAGGTGACCGGGCTCGGGGAGTTTCTGGAGCTGGAGATTCTGACGGAATCCGAAGAAGGACGGAGCGCGGCACTCACCGAGATAGAAGAAGTATTGCGGCAGATCGGGCATTCTATGGAGGATACGACCCGGATTTCTTATCTGTCGCAGTTATGTTCTAAATTGGAAAATGAAATATAGTCAAATTGTCATTTTTATAAGAGCATAATAGGACAGAGAATTTATTCATATAATAAATTAGCATAAGTACCAAAAGTTTGTAGTCTCTTAATTATATAGAATAAAATATATTTTATATGCACAGAAAAGGTGTAAATATAGCAATATAAATTACAAGTCAGGAGAACAAAACCATGGAAGAACACCAGATCCCCCACAAGCGCCGCGTGCGCTACAAGGGCAAATATCCGAAAAAATTTGAAGAAAAATACAAGGAGCTCCAGCCTGAAAAATATCAGGACATGGTGGAGCACGTCATCCGGAAGGGCAACACGCCTGCCGGCATGCACATTTCCATTATGGTAGATGAAATCCTGGATTTCCTGAAAATCCAGCCGGGTGAGACTGGCTTTGACGCTACCCTGGGCTATGGCGGCCATACCAGGGCTATGATGCAGTGCCTGAAGGGCCAGGGTCACATGTACGCCACAGACGTGGATCCGGAGGAGTCGGCCAAGACGAAGAAGCGGCTGGAGGATCAGGGCTTCGGCGAGGATATTCTGACCATTAAGCTGCAGAATTTCTGTACCATTGATGAGATTGCGAAAGAAGTGGGCGGTTTCGATTTCGTATTGGCGGATCTGGGAGTTTCTTCCATGCAGATTGACAACCCGAAACGCGGCTTTTCTTTTAAGGTGGACGGTCCGCTGGATCTGCGCCTGAACCAGCAGAAGGGTATCAGCGCGGCGGAGCGTCTGGACACCATTGACCGGGACGAGCTGGCAGGCATGCTCTATGAAAATTCCGACGAGCCCTACTGCGAGGAGCTGGCGAAGGCCATTACTGATGAGATCCGCCGGGGAAATCGGGTGGATACTACCACAAAGCTGAGGGAGATTATCGAGAAAACGTTGGATTTTCTGCCGGAAAAGGAGAAAAAAGAGACCGTGAAGAAGACCTGCCAGCGTGTATTCCAGGCCCTTCGCATCGATGTAAATCAGGAATTCGAGGTGCTTTATGAGTTCATGGAGAAGCTGCCGGGCGCTCTGAAGCCGGGCGGACGCGCGGCTATTCTGACCTTCCATTCCGGGGAGGACAAGCTGGTGAAGGCAGCCATGAAAGAGGGTTATCGCTCCGGCATTTACAGCAGCTATTCCAAAGATGTAGTGCGTCCATCAGCCGAGGAATGTGTGCGGAATCCCCGGGCCCGCTCCACAAAAATGCGCTGGGCCGTCCGGGCAGAGGAATAAGCAGAAAACAGTCCATTTGTGAGAAAACATATCTGTTATGTCGGGTATTGACCTTGCAGGAAAGACAAAAGGGCGCTATACTATATAGAAACGCAGCGTGTGAAAAGCCGATAAACGGG
>CAKROP010000309.1 GCA_934373375.1 uncultured Anaerosacchariphilus sp. | reverse complement strand
GATCGAGCGTGCCCACGCCAAGGGACAGCCGGTTCTGGTAGGTACCATTACCATCGAGACCTCCGAGTACTTAAGCGGACTGCTCCGCAAGAAGGGGATCCAGCATGAAGTCCTGAACGCCAAGTTCCATGAGCGCGAGGCTGAGATCGTAGCCCTGGCCGGACAGCACGGCGCGGTTACCATCGCTACCAACATGGCGGGCCGTGGTACCGATATCAAGCTGGACGATGACGCCAAGGCAGCAGGAGGACTGAAGATCATCGGTACCGAGCGCCATGAGTCCCGCCGTATCGACAACCAGCTGCGCGGACGTTCCGGCCGTCAGGGAGATCCGGGAGAATCCCGCTTTTACATTTCCCTGGAGGACGATCTGATGCGCCTCTTCGGATCCGAGCGTCTCATGAGCGTGTTCAACGCCCTGGGCGTGCCGGAAAATGAGCAGATTGAGCATAAGATGCTTTCCGACGCCATCGAGAAAGCCCAGAAGAAGATCGAAAGCAACAACTTCGGCATCCGTAAGAATTTGCTGGAGTACGATCAGGTTATGAATGAGCAGCGTGAGATTATCTATGCGGAGCGCCGCCGGGTACTGAACGGCGAGAGCATGCGCGACGCCATCTATAAGATGCTCACTGATACTGTGGAAAATGTGGTAGACAGCCTGATTGGCGACGACCAGGATAAATCCGAGTGGGATCTTCTGGGACTGAATGAGTCCCTGCTTCGCACGATTCCGCTTCAGACTATTACGCCGGAGCGTATCGCCGATAAGAAGAATAAAGCAGAGCTGAAGCATATGCTGAAGGAAGAGGCAGTGAAGCTCTATGAGCTGAAGGAGGCGGAGTTCCCGAATCCGGAGATGCTGAGAGAATTAGAGCGTGTATTCCTTCTGAAGGTCATTGACCGCAAATGGATGGATCACATCGACGATATGGAACAGCTCCGTCAGGGCATCGGCCTGCAGGCTTTTGCTCAGCGTGACCCGCTGGTAGAGTATAAGCTCAGTGGCTATGAGATGTTCTCCGCCATGACTGCCAGCATTCAGGAAGAGACCGTCCGGATTCTGCTTCATGTACGCGTGGAGGAGAAGGCCGAGCGTGAGCAGGTAGCCAAGGTAACGGGAACGAATAAGGATACCTCCCTGGCAGCAGCGCCCAAGAAGCGCGAGACAGCCAAGGTATATCCCAACGATCCCTGTCCCTGCGGAAGCGGCAAGAAATATAAGCAGTGCTGCGGAAGAAAAGGCCTGTAGGACGAATAAGGATTGAGAAAATGGCCATACTCCTTTTAGAAAACAGAAAGGGGTATGGTCTTTTTATGGGAAAAACAAAAAAGCCGGATTTGCGGAAGCTGGAGCCGGAGGAGCAGCTGAAGTATGAGATTGCCGAGGAGCTTGGACTTCTGGAACAGGTACTGGAAAAGGGCTGGAAATCGCTTTCTTCCAAGGAGACCGGGCGAATCGGCGGGTTGATGACCCGGCGAAAAAAAGCGATGAAGGAGCAGCTGCGAAAGTAAAGCTTGAGAAACAGACACCAGAGAAAAGGAGAGAAAATATGAGAATGATGCTGACAGGCGCAGGCGCCGTAGGAGAATGTATTTTAAAAATGCTGGAAAAGCGGGATCCAAAAGGAGAGTGGCTTTCCTATGTGCTGCTGGCGGATTTTGATTTAAAGCGGGCGGACGAGGTAAAGAGCCATCTGGAGCAGGAGCGGAAATACCGGGAAGGAACGCAGTATGAGACGGCGCAGGTGGACGCCAGAGACCGGGAAGCGCTGACGGCGCTTATGCGGGAGCACCGGATTGATTTCGTGATGGACGCGGCCTCTCCCTTTGTGAGCAATTTTATTTTTGACGCGGCCTTTGAGGCGGGAGCCGATTATGCCAGCATGGGAACCTGGTCGGTGCCGAAGGATCACCCGGAATTCGGAAAGGGCTTTGAGGGGGCTTACCTGGAGCCCATGACCAAATACAATTTTGACCGGCACGAGGCCTGGAAGGAAAAGGGACAGATGGCCTGTATCTGTCTGGGAATTGATCCGGGCGTGGTAAATGTATTTGCCAAATACGCGGCAGAATACTTATTTGATGAGCTGCTGGAGGTGCATGTGAAGGACGGCGGCAATCTGACGCCGCCGGAGAGCGAGAAGGACGAGATCATCTTTGGCTTCAATGTATGGACAGTGCTGGACGAGGTGATGAATCCCAACGCGGAATGGAGCCGGGAGGGCGGCTTCCTCATTGAGGACGCCTTTGCGGGAGAGGAAGACTTCCGGATGCCGGAGCCCTTCGGCGTCAACCATCTGGTGAAGGTGGAGCACGAGGAGGTAGTCACCATGCCGCGGTATCTGGAAAAATATGGATTACAGAAGGCCAGCTTCAAGATTGCCCTGGACGATAACCTGCTGAACGCCCTGAAGGTTCTGGATAAGCTGGGACTCCGGAATATCCATCCGGTCCAGGTGGGAGATGTGAAGGTAGTGCCCCGGGACGTGGTAGCGGCCTGCGCGCCCCAGCCAAAGGATATCGGAGAGGACATGACAGGCGGTATGTGCGTGGGCGTGGACTGTATCGGTATCAAGGACGGAGAGAAGAAGGAATATTTTATCTATCAGCCCTTTGACAATCAGGAGGCGCTGCGGGATTTCGGACTGCAGGCAGTGGTAGCCCAGACCGGCTTCGGGGCGGCTCTGGCCATTGAGCTTATGGGCCGGGGAATCTGGAAGGAGGCCGGCGTATTCTCACCGGAGTACTTCCCCTCCCGCCCCTACATGGATCTGATGGAGGAGGCAGGACTGGCCTATCAGATCCAGGAACGCTAAGGCGTCCGGGCAAGCATGGTTGACGGAAAGACGGATTCAAGGTACACTGTAAGTACCAATGCGTAATAAGGAGAAGAAGATTTACCATGTTTGCACTGAAAAAAATGACAAAAGAAATGCACGATGAGGTCCTGGCCATGGTGGAGCAGTTCTACCACAGTGATGCAGTCAGC
>CAKROP010000308.1 GCA_934373375.1 uncultured Anaerosacchariphilus sp. | reverse complement strand
ATCCGGATCTGCAGATTCACCGGATTATCAAGGAGAACCTGCGGGGGCGCTTAAACGGCGACCGGGTGGTTCACTACGAGGCGATTCTGCCGGAGGTGGCAAAACGTTCCAGCGAACTGGAGCGACGGGCCGAGGAGGCGGAGCGGGAGACCGTGAAGCTGAAGAAGGTGGAGTATATGGAGCAGCATATCGGCGAAGCATTTGACGGCGTTATTTCCGGCGTGACAGCTTACGGTCTGTATGTGGAGCTGAATAACACGGTGGAAGGCCTGGTGCATGTGAATTCGCTGACCGACGATTTTTACGAGTACGATGAGGCCGGAAGCGAGCTTCGGGGAGTCCGGACCGGGAAGGTCTGGCGCATCGGCGAGCGGGTGCGTATTCGTGTGAAGGGGACGGATCGGCTGTGCAGGACTATTGATTATGAATTATTATCGGCGAAAGATACAGAGTAACGGTTCAGTATGACCGGAAGCATTGACTGTTGAAGTTGAAGACGTAAGAAAGCGATTCGAGAGTACGAAGCATCCGTGAGGAGCTGCCAGTGGCAAGTCCTTAGGTGTTGAGCAGTTATGATACAGAACAGATAGATGAGGAGAACAAGATGGGGAAGGATAATTACAAGTTAGTTGCCAATAACAAAAAGGCATATCACGATTATTTCATCGACGAAACCTACGAGACCGGCATCGCCCTGGCCGGTACCGAGGTGAAGTCGGTCCGCATGGGAAAATGCAGCGTCAAGGAGGCCTTTGTCAAGGTGGAGAAGGAGGAGGTATGGGTCTATGGCATGCACATCAGCCCCTATGAGAAGGGCAATATCTTCAACAAAGACCCCTTACGCCCCCGAAAGCTTCTGATGCACAAATACGAGATCCGGAAGATCGCGTCCAAGATGGCCGAAAAAGGCTACACCATGGTGCCCTTAAAGGTCTACCTAAAAGGCAGCCTGGTCAAAGTCGAGGTAGGTCTGGCCCGAGGTAAAAAGCTCTACGACAAACGTCAGGACATTGCCAAAAAGGATCAGCGGCGCGAAGCGGAGAAGGAGTTTAAGGTGAAGAATCTTTATTAAAATTCATTAGACGGGAGGTTTTCGGATGCTGAAGATGTTGATTCGGATGGATGAAAAGAAGATTACGGAAGAGAAAACCTATAAGCTGGAGTCAGTCTACCGGACACTGGACCATTTATTTGCCAAATATGGACTGCTTCGAATGGAAGATCCCTCAGGCGCAAGGGTTTACCGGGACAGTGGGAATGAGAATGATTTCGCGTATTTTGGGATCGTTTCAAATATACTATCCGATCAGTCATGGTTTATGAATAATGCAGTGGAATGGATGTTCTATGAGAGTGACGGCTATTTGGATGCTCCAGAGCATTTTAACGAAGAAAATTTTCTGAGAAATTACAGACAGGCGATGAGGGCTTAGCATATTGGAAAGAAAATATGTGAAAGCATTGAATTTTGACCTGGATACACATCAATTAAAAAAGCATTATCCTGGAAATGATTACCATCATGCATATAGTGATCTGCGAAAATTTTTTAGAAAGCATGGATTTCGGCATAGACAGGGGTCCGGATATTTGTCTGTTAATAGAATTACAACCGTAGATATCTATCGGTTAATGAAAGAACTAAGCAGCCAATTGCCGTGGATGGGAGAATGTGTACATAAAATTGATGTTACGAATGTGGGAAACCAGCATGGACTGGTAGAGTTACTGAAGAAAAGTGAGCATTCAGGAAATGAAGCTCCTGAACTCTATATAGAAAAGTACTGACAGAAAAAATGGCGGAGGCTTCCCCTCTGCCATTTTGCGTTTCGTTATCAGTAAATCACAGTAGACAAAATGTTGGAAAAAGTACATAATGAGGAAAAGAGTTTATACGATTAGGAGAAAATTATGGGATTTTTAGATCGCATATTAGGACGTGCCAAAGATAAATTTGACGGAAAGGGCTCAGATTCTCATAAAGGAAATACAACGACAGAAATACGAAATGAAAATTGTAATATGGAAGGAAAGAAAGTATGAAACCAACCGAAGTTTTAAAAAACTATTTCGGCTATGATACCTTTCGCCCCGGGCAGGAGGAGATTATTGAGGGGATCTTGAGCGGCAGGGACGCATTGGCGATTATGCCGACGGGAGCGGGAAAGTCGGTGTGCTATCAGGTGCCGGCGTTGATGCTGCCGGGGATTACCCTGGTGGTGTCGCCGCTGATTTCGCTGATGCAGGATCAGGTGAAGGCGCTCAATGACGCCGGAGTGCATGCGGCGTTTATCAATTCGGCGTTGACGGAAGGGCAGATTCAGAAGGCCCTTTCCCTGGCGGCGCAGGGTGTATACAAGATTATCTATGTGGCCCCGGAACGGCTGGAAAGCTGGGAGTTCCTGGATTTCGCTACGCATACAGAGATTTCCATGGTGACCGTGGACGAGGCCCACTGCATCTCCCAGTGGGGACAGGACTTCCGGCCAAGCTATGTGAAAATCGTGGATTTTATCCGAAAGCTGGGAAGACGGCCGGTGGTCAGCGCCTTTACGGCCACGGCCACTGAAAACGTGCGGGATGATATCCTGCGAACCTTGCAGCTGGCCAACCCGAACGTGGTTGTGACCGGCTTTGACCGGGAAAACCTCTATTACAGTGTAGAGCATATCCGGAAAAAGGACGATTTTATCCTGGACTACATAGAAAAGCACCCGTCGGATAGCGGCATTATTTACTGCGCCACCCGGAAAAATGTGGACAAGCTTTACGAAGAACTGTTTAAGCGGGGCGTGGCGGTGACGCGCTATCACGCGGGTCTTGGCGGCGCGGAACGGAAGAAAAATCAGGAGGATTTTATCTATGACCGAGCGCCAGTCGTCGTTGCCACTAACGCTTTCGGCATGGGCATCGACAAATCCAATGTGCGTTTCGTGATTCACTACAACATGCCTCAGAGCATGGAAAATTATTATCAGGAGGCGGGGCGCGCCGGGAGAGAC
>CAKROP010000307.1 GCA_934373375.1 uncultured Anaerosacchariphilus sp. | reverse complement strand
ACAAAATGTCGGATGAAAAACACCATTTCCCATGGAAAAACAGAAAAGAAATGGAAAAGAACAGGTAAAGTTTCTGCGAAAAGTGCGAAAGATAGCGGAAAAGCAGGAAATAGCAAGTTCGTGAAAAGAATATCAATATTCAACAAAGTGTATGATTGCTGATTTTGAAAGAGAACACTATAATAGGACACATAGTAGATAAGAGATACGAACGAATCACTTGTTAAATTATCTACAAAAAAACCACAGACGTCGGCCGCAGAAGGGCCGATAACTATGAAAGGAGAAGTTTTACAATGGGATTCAAAACTGACATCGAAATCGCACAGGAAACAGAGATGCTGCCGATTACTGACATCGCGGCAAAGGCAGGTATCGACGACAAATATCTGGAGCAGTACGGAAAGTACAAAGCAAAAATTGACTACAATCTGCTGAAAGAGAAACCGGCTGAGAATGGTAAGCTGGTTCTGGTAACCGCTATCAACCCGACTCCGGCAGGAGAGGGAAAGACCACCACATCCGTAGGTCTGGCAGACGGTATGCAGAAGATTGGCAAGAAGGTTATGGTAGCCCTTCGTGAGCCGTCCCTGGGACCGGTATTCGGCGTAAAGGGCGGAGCAGCAGGCGGCGGATACGCACAGGTAGTTCCGATGGAGGATATCAACCTTCACTTCACCGGCGACTTCCACGCTATCGGCGCAGCGAACAACCTGCTGGCAGCTATGATTGACAACCATATCTTCCAGGGCAACGCTCTGAACATCGACCCGAGAAAGATTACCTGGAGAAGATGCGTAGATATGAACGACCGTCAGCTGCGTAATGTAGTAGACGGACTTGGCGGAAAGACCAACGGTATGCCGAGAGAGGACGGCTACGACATCACCGTAGCATCCGAGATCATGGCTGTTCTGTGTCTGGCTAAGGATATCACAGACCTGAAGGAAAGACTTGCAAGAATCATCATCGGATATACATACGGAAAGGTTTCCGAGCAGAAGCCGGTTACCGCAGGCGATCTGAACGCACAGGGCGCTATGGCAGCACTCTTAAAGGACGCTCTGAAGCCGAACCTGGTACAGACTCTGGAGCATGTACCGGCTATCGTACACGGCGGACCCTTCGCGAACATCGCTCACGGCTGTAACTCCGTAACCGCTACCAAGATGTGCCTGAACCTGGCTGATTACACTATCACAGAGGCAGGCTTCGGCGCTGACCTGGGTGCTGAGAAGTTCCTGGATATCAAGTGCCGTATGGCAGGTCTGAAGCCGAACGCAGTCGTTATTGTAGCGACTGTACGTGCTCTGAAGTACAACGGCGGCGTGCCGAAGGCAGACCTGAACAATGAGAACCTGGAGGCTCTGGAGGCTGGTCTTCCGAACCTGCTGAAGCATGTAAGCAACATCACCAATGTATACAAGCTTCCCTGCGTAGTTGCTATCAACGCATTCCCGACCGATACCAAGGCAGAGCTTGACCTGGTAGAGAAGAAGTGCAAGGAGCTGGGTGTAAATGTCGTTCTGTCCGAAGTATGGGCAAAAGGCGGCGAAGGCGGCGTAGCTCTTGCAGAAGAAGTGGTACGTCTCTGCGAGCAGCCCAACGACCAGTTCACATACTCCTACGAGCTTGAGGGAACCAGCATTGAGGATAAGCTGAACGCTATCGTAACCAAGATCTACGGCGGCAAGAGAGTTGTCCTGACCGCAAACGCTCAGAAGCAGGCAAAGCAGCTTGAGGCTATGGGCTTTGGTAACTGCCCGATCTGTGTAGCTAAGACACAGTACAGCCTGACAGACGACCAGACCAAGCTGGGCGCTCCGAAGGACTTCGAGGTAACCGTTCGTAACCTGAAGATTTCCGCAGGCGCAGGCTTCATCGTAGCGCTGACCGGCGAAATCATGACCATGCCCGGACTGCCGAAGGTACCGGCTGCAGAGAGAATCGACGTAGACGAGACCGGCAAGATTAGTGGTTTGTTCTAATAAATAAGCTACCCATTATAAACCCAAATAAATAGACACAAGGGAAGGACCATTTGGCCCTTCCCACTTGTGCGCATAGGGAAATGTATGGTATAATTGGAATATCATTTTGATACATAAAGGAGAACGATATGGGATTTTCAACCAGCAGATGTGACGAATTTGTAGAAGTACTGGCTTCCAAGGCTCCCGTTCCGGGCGGCGGCGGAGCATCCGCACTGGTAGGAGCAGTGGGAACTGCCCTGGGCAACATGGTAGGCAGCCTGACAGTCGGCAAGAAGAAGTACGCAGACGTAGAGGAAGAGATGTATGCACTGAAAGAGAAGGCAACCGCTCTTCAGAATGATTTCCTTCGTCTGATCGAGCGTGACGCAGAGGTATTTGAGCCCCTGGCCAAGGCTTACGGCATGCCCCGTGAGACCGAGGAGGAGAAGGCTGAGAAGGCGCGTGTCATGGCGATCGTGCTGAAGGACGCCTGCTCTGTACCCATGGAGATCATGGAGAAGTGCTGTGAGGCGCTGGATCTTATCGTTGAATTTGCGGCAAAGGGTTCCGCTCTGGCCATCAGCGACGCAGGCGTAGGCGCTGCATTCTGTAAGGCAGCCCTGGAGGGAGCTTCCCTGAACGTATTCATTAACACCAAGTCCATGGCGGACAAGGAGTACGCGGCAGAGCTGAACGCCAAGGCTGACGCTATGCTTGAGAAGTACACCAAGATTGCGGACGACATTTTCGCGAGTGTAACCGCAAGACTGAGATAAAATAAAAGGAAGGAATAGGAAAAATGGCAAAGCAGTTATTAGGAAAAGAAGTAACAGCAGCACTGAACGAGCGCATCAAAGCAGATGTGGCAGCATTGAAGGAAAAGGGAATCAACCCCACACTGGGAATCATCCGTGTGGGCGAGAACGAGAGCGATATCTCCTATGAGAGAGGAGCAACCAAGCGTTGCGAGACTCTGGGTGTGGCATGTGAGAAGATTCTGCTTCCGGCAGACGCTACCCAGGAGCAGGT
>CAKROP010000306.1 GCA_934373375.1 uncultured Anaerosacchariphilus sp. | reverse complement strand
CCAACGCTCCGATGACATAGGGCGTGCGTCCACTGGCAGCCAGTCCCACCAGCGCGTCGCGGGAGGTAAAGCCGTGCGAGAGCAGATCCTGCTTTCCGTTTTCGGGACTGTCCTCGGCGCTTTCACTGGAATCTCGGAGCGCGGAATCTCCGCCGGCGATAATGCCCTGAACCAGTAAAGGTGAGACTCCATAGGTGGGCGGACATTCCGAAGCGTCCAGTACTCCCAGTCGGCCTGAGGTACCGGCGCCGATGTAGTACAGGGAACCGCCGTTCTGAAGCCGCTCACAGATTCCGTCGATGAGCCGCGCAATATCCGGCAGCGCCGTTTCCACGGCCTTGGTTACGGCGGTATCTTCCTGATTGACGGTACGCACCATATCCAGGGTGCTCATGGAATCTATATGCATAGTTCTCGGATTTCTTTGTTCAGTTTCCAGATTTTTTAAATTCATAGAAAGTCCCTCCCTTCTGATAAGAAAATTATAGAAAATGTGAAATAAAAATACAATCATTTTCAAAAAGAATAAAATTTTGTTTCACATTTTGAAAAAGATATGCCATACTACAGAAAAGGAAGCAGGAGAAGGGGGCAAAAGTATGAGTGTTTTAATTAAGCTACGGGATCAGAGAAATCTTTCAGAGGCGGAAAATCAGGTGCGGGAATATATTCTGCGGTATCCCAAACGGGTGCTGGAATACACGGTGTATGATCTGGCCAGAGAATCCTTCACTTCACCGGCCACCATCGTACGTCTGTGCAAAAAGCTGGATATTAAAGGCTTTTCCAGGTTGAAGGTACTGCTGGCGGAGGAAACAAAATATTTCCAGAATATCAAGCTGAATCTGCTGGATACGACCACCATTGAAAAGGACGATTCCCCGGGGGCTATCATTGATAAAATCACAAACATCTCCATTAAAACCATAGAAGAAACGCGGGTACTGGTCAACGAAGAAGAGCTGCTTTGGGTGGCCAGACTTATGAAAGACGCCAATATCATAGATTTCTACGGGATTGGTGCTTCCAGTCTGGTAGCTGTGGACGGACAGTTCAAATTTATGAGAATCGGCAAAAATGTCATCGTACACCAGCATTATGACCGGCAGTATGTGCAGGCGGTTAATTCGGACGCCTCCCATCTGGGAATCATCATTTCCTATTCGGGAGAAACAAAGGAAATGCTTCAGATAGCGGGAATTTTGCAGAAAAACGGGACGCCGGTGGTGGCGGTGACCTCTTCCGGAGAGAATTCCCTGAACCGGATTGCGGATCATAATCTCTTTGTGACGGCCAAGGAAACGGTATTTCGAAGCGGGGCCATGGCCTCCAGAACGGCTCAGCTTTATGTGATCGATCTGCTGTATGCCATCTATTGTTCTCTGGATTATGACGAAATTATACAAAAAATTCAGAAAACAAGGATCGATCATACCAAATAAATCGAAGAAAATGCGAATTTCTTTCTTAAACTGAAATAAAGTTTCAACATAAACACAGAATATTGACACATAATTTCGGATTTGCTATGTTGAAATCAGAAAGGGGGCAGAAAAAATGATTACCATTGCAAGAATCGATGAACGCCTGATACACGGTCAGGTGGGCTATGCCTGGTCTGTGGTATATAAAAGTGACGCAATCATGGTAATTGATAATGAAATTTCGAAAGATAAATTTCAGATCAGCCTTTTGCAGATGGCGTGTCCGGCGGGAGTAAAATGCTTTGTCTGCGATGAGGAAAAAGCGGTGGAACTGCTGAATAAGTACGCAAAAAAGAAAATTTTTGTGGTTGTAAAGCATCCGGGAACGCTTCTTCATATTTATGAAAAGGGGGTAAAGCTGGAAAAAATCAATGTAGGAGGACTGTATTTTAAGGAGGGAAGACCCATTTCCGCAGAGGCGATTTCTTCCGCGAAGGCAGCCCTGATGGGACCGCTTTCCAGTATCGGAGATTCGGTGTTCAAGGCCACCTTTATGACCATCTTCGCGGCTATTGGCGCGGCGCTGGCTCTGGATGGCAATCCCATGGGGCCGGTTATCTTTATCGTGCCCAATGTGCTCTTAAACGTATGCTCCAGATGGCTGTTTATCAAATACGGCTATGCATGGGGAACCAACCTTGTGGTAAAGATGAAGAGCAGCGAAATCATCGACAAGTTTGTGGAGGGCGCGACGATCGTAGGTATGATGGTGGTCGGAGCCATGATTGTGGGTTTTGTAAAGCTGAATATTGCCTGCGTATGGAATATCGGTGAGAAAGAGATTATCCTTCAGGATATTATCAATTCTCTGATGCCGAGCCTGCTCCCGCTTCTGCTGGTGCTTGGATATTATCGGATTATGGTAAAGAATAAAAAGGGAATGTATATCTGTATTATCGCAAGCTTTGTACTTGGCATTGCCGGAAAGGCGGTAGGTCTCTTCTGATGAATCAAAGAGGAAAAGATGTTTTAGAGAAAATCAAGGGGAAGCTGATTGTATCCTGTCAGGCCCGGGTGGGCTGGCCCATGTATGGAGCCGATATTATGGCCGCCTTCGCGGCGGCTGCCGAGCAGGGAGGAGCAGCAGGAATCCGTGCCACGGGTGTAGATAATATCACCCGTATCAGGGAAAAAGTACATTTGCCGATCATCGGTATCAACAAGCAGTTCAGCGATGAATATGAAGTCTACATAACGCCAACTTATCAGAGCGCGGCGGATATTCTGGAAACGGGAGCGGAAATTATCGCGCTGGATGCGACGCCCCGGAGACGGCCGGGCGGCGAAACACCGGAAGAAATTCTGAGACAGATTCGCGAGCATTATCCGGATGCGTTGGTTATGGGAGAAATTTCAACACTGGAAGAGGCAGAACGTATCATTCCCATGGGGTTTGATCTGATTTCCACCACTCTGTCCGGGTATACCCGGGAAAGCCAGGAGGTGAAAGCCGTGAATCTGGATCTGATTCGCCAGATTCACGCAATTACGGATATTCCCATTATTGCGGAGGGTAAGAT
>CAKROP010000305.1 GCA_934373375.1 uncultured Anaerosacchariphilus sp. | reverse complement strand
AGATAGGGCAGAGGTGGAAGTGCAGTAATGCATGGAGCTGACTGTTACTAATAGGTCGAGGGCTTGACCAAGAGTGTGAAGCGAAAGCGGAACGCGAAGCGTCATAGGATAGAAAATGTCTGGAAGATATGCAGTATATAGTTTTGAAGGTACAAGGAAGTACCTGAACACTTGACAAGCGTCGGGTGATCAGGTATTATGGTATCTGAATTAAATATTCCTCGATAGCTCAGTGGTAGAGCGTTCGGCTGTTAACCGAAATGTCGTAGGTTCGAGCCCTACTCGGGGAGTTAAGAAAACCTGTAAGCGTTGCTTGCAGGTTTTTTGTTACGTAGAAAAAGCCCTTCCGGCACAAAACCGGGAGGACTTGCTATTTTACTGTATCTGTTCCCAGGGCTGCAGCGGTGCCAGAAAGCCAGCTTCTCCAGAATCTATGGATTAGAATATGAGTAAAAATAAGACCTCCCAGTTTTCATTCTGAGAGGTCTCTGTTGATCCATGTATTTATATTGGAATTATACACTATATTAGGCAGTATGCGTTTTGCAGAGCTCGTCAGCCAGTGCTTCTATCTGCGCGCGGCTGTCGTCGCTTAAGGCGGACAGAATACGAACGGTATTTTCTGCAAAGGTAAGCTTCTTACTGTTTTCCAGTAAAGCTTTCATACCTTTGGCAGCAGTCGGAGCCCAGGAGCCATTTTCCATGAAGGCAACAGTGCGGTTCTGGTAGTTCCGGTCGGTCAGGTGCTCGATAAAATCGCGCATGAACGGGAAAATGCCTGCATTATAGGTGATGGTAGCCAATACCAGCTTACTGTAGCGGAATGCGTCCTCGACGGCCTCGGCCATATCGGCGCGGGCCAGATCGTGAAGGATGACGTTGGGGCAGCCCTTGGCGCGGAGCTTATCAGCTAACAGATCTACGGCTTCTTTGGTGTGACCGTAGACAGAGGTATAGGCGATAACGACGCCGTCCTCTTCCGGCTGGTAGGATGACCAGGTGTTATAGAGATTCAGGTAATATCCCAGATTTTCCGTGAGAACCGGTCCGTGCAGGGGGCAGATGATTTGAATATCCAGGGTAGCGGCCTTCTTCAGCAGATTCTGTACCTGTACGCCGAATTTGCCCACGATGCCGATGTAGTAGCGGCGTGCCTCGCAGGCCCAGTCCTCATCCACGTCGAGAGCGCCGAATTTGCCGAAGCCGTCGGCGGAGAACAGCACTTTGTCGCAGGTATCATAGGTCACCATGACTTCCGGCCAGTGAACCATGGGAGCGGCCACGAAGGCCAGGGTGTGCTTGCCGAGACAGAGCGTGTCGCCTTCTTTGATGACAACCTGTCTGTCAGCATAATCCGTGCCAAAGAACTGCTTCATCATGGCAAAGGCCTTTGCGCTGGACACGACGGTGGTATCCGGGTATTGCTCCATAAATTTGGCGATATTGGCGGAATGATCCGGCTCCATGTGCTGTACGATCAGGTAATCCGGATGGCGGTCGCCCAGAAGAGCGCCGATCTGATCCAGCCATTCCTGTCCGAAACGCGCGTCTACGGTGTCCATAACGGCGATTTTCTCATCCAGGATGACATAGGAATTGTAGGCCATGCCGTTCGGAACCACGTACTGACCCTCGAAGAGATCCACATCATGGTCATTGACGCCCACGTATCTGATATCTTTGGTAATTTCCATTGTAATACGCTCCTTTTAGTTAAGATAGGCTAATTATAGCATATTTGAAATAAGGTGTATAGAACAGAAAAGTCGAAAGAAAGGAGAAATGAAGAGAAAGTAAATAAAGTGCAGAAGCTTTTTCGTTCATCTGGATTCAGAAAAATCTGGATAAAAGAAAAAATCTGCACTCATGAACATAACTTATGATTCAGAAAAGTATTTTGGTAAAAGGTAGGAAAATATCTTTACAATACTTCCGGTTCTTCCCCGCGCAGCTCCAGATACACATGTCCCATACTTACATAGAAATAGGGACGTATCCACAGAAAACCGATGCCCATGGAGCCGATACCCAGCAGACACAGGGGCAGAAAACCGAGCCACAGGCGCAGGATACGGAAATACTGGCCCTGCATGAGGCGGCGGCTGGTTTGCAGCGCGTCTTTGGCGGAGCAGTATGGGTCATCCAGCAGCACAAATTCGGTCAGACACCAGGGGATGGATATCAGTACTGCCGGGATGCAGGCGAGAACCGCATAGGCCGCCATATGAGTCAGAAGCTGAACGACTTCTGCGGACATATTTGCAATGTCAATACTCAAAGGAAGCTTCAGGTAACAGTACAGCGCAGGCGCGAACCAGACCAGGGATACCGCGTAGCGGAACAGATAGGTCAGGATAAAGGTATCCGGCTGATTGCGGAACGCATAGAGAAAGGGCCAGGGCTGTACGATGGGTTCTTTTCTGCAAAGAGAATAAAGGTAGCGGATCAGTCCTACTGTAAGGAGAGAATTCAGGATCATGACAATCAGATTCAGGATCCAGAACAGCGCCTGATTCAAAGGAAGCGGTGATTCTCCAAGACTGGTACTCTGCAAAACGATGGTCAGCGCCAGGGTAAATATGGTCAGACTGATGGTTAAATTGACTGCAAAGAAATAATTTCCCTGCAGGGTCATACGGGCCTGGCGGCGGATTTCCTTGGGTTTCATCATAAGGAGCCACCTCCTGTCATCGGAAGCTGTGTGGGCAGCTGATTATAAAGGTCGGAAATTGCTTTCTGCAAAGCGTCCGGATCCATCAGCGTCTCCAGACCGAAAAGCTGAATGGCCAGATAGAAGCCCAATACCAGAATTACCACAGTAATCAGGATAGCAAGGATAGAGACGGTCATGCCGCCTACAGCCTTTGGGGAAAGCCGGTAGCTGTCACCTTTGGACAGATGGGCGAACAGGATACTCATACAGCCAAGAGGCAGAGCCATATAGATGAAATAAATGCTGATAACCGAAAGGAGCGTCAGAACGCCGAGAATCAGAGAGAGATTCGCCATCCG
>CAKROP010000304.1 GCA_934373375.1 uncultured Anaerosacchariphilus sp. | reverse complement strand
GCTTCACCCTGCTGCCGCTGCCTTTACCGGAAGAACGGGAAGCGCTTGGCTTCGCGCCGGGGCTCGGGGCCTGCGCTGGCGCAGCCCGGCTGTTCCCTCACCGGTTAGATGGGGAAGGACATTTCGTTGCTTTGCTGCAAAAGAACGTATGTTCCGATAATTCTGCAGCAACGTTACCAAAGCGCAAGGAAAAGGCAGACTCTAAGGGTACGCTGAAAAAGCTCCCGGAGGAATGGCTGGATTTCGCAAAGGATCTGCATGTGAAATGGGACGCCTGCTGTTTTCGCCTCTACGATGGTCGGTTATACGTGCTGCCTGAGGCATTGACGGGTAAAAATATCCGTTCCTTACGCTTTCTGCGGACAGGCCTCTATCTGGGCGAAGTAAAACAGAAGCGCTTTGAGCCCAGCCAGGCTCTGGCCATGTATCTGCGAAAAGAAGAGTTTGCCCTGTCGGTGGATCTGAAAGCGGACGATGAACGTGTATTCCGCTATCTGAAGGGTGAGACGCTGGATCTGGAGGACCTGGCAGCGCGAGGGGCAAAAGGCTGGTGTCTGATCTGTGTGGACGGGTACCCCTTAGGCTGGGGAAAGCTTGCAAACGGTACGCTCAAGAATAAATATTATCCCGGGTGGAGGTGGTAGCATGCGTCTGGACAAATATCTCTGCGAAGCGGGATACGGAACCCGAAGCGAAGTAAAAAAATTGTTGCGAAGCTGCATAGTTACCGTGAACGGGGAAAGGGTTACGAAGCCGGAGACAAAGATAAAGGACGGCGATGTGGTGTGCGTAGCCGGAAAAGAGGCGTCCTTTTCCAAGGTGGAATATTGGATGCTGCATAAGCCTGCCGGATATATCTCCGCCACCGAGGATAAAAAGCTCGACACAGTGCTGGAGCTTTTACCAGAGAACACTCGTTCGGATCTGTTTCCGGTGGGACGGCTCGACCGGGATACGGAAGGCCTGCTGCTTTTGACCAACGACGGTAAGCTGGCCCATTACCTGTTATCCCCCAAACGCCATGTGGACAAGACCTATTACGCCAGGATTCAGGGTCAGGTGAAACCGGAACATGTGCAGACCTTTCTGGAGGGTCTGGATATCGGTGATGAGAAAAAAACCCTTCCGGCGGATCTGCGGATTCTGAAGTCCGGCCCGGAATCGGAGATCGAAGTGACTATTCGGGAAGGCCGCTTTCATCAGGTGAAACGGATGTTCGAAGCCATCGGCTGTGAGGTTACGTATCTGAAACGGCTTTCCATGGGAAGTCTGAAGCTGGATGAGAACCTGCAGACCGGCGCGTGCAGACCCCTTACGGAAGAAGAACTTCGAAGGTTGAAGGAGGAGACAGGATGCTGGACGGAATAAAAGCAGTCCTTTTTGATCTGGACGGAACCCTGGTGGATTCCATGTGGATGTGGGGAGCCATTGACGTGGAATATCTGGGCCGTCATGGTCTGACCGTCAATCCCGGGCTTCAGCAGGCTATCGAGGGTATGAGCTTTTCGGAGACTGCAGCGTATTTTAAAGAGCAGTTCGCCCTACCGGATAGTCTGGATGTGATTAAGGCCGAGTGGATCGCCATGTCAAAAGAAAAATACGCCCATGAAGTGCCTTTAAAACCAGGCGTGCGGGAATTTCTGGAATACCTGAAGTCACACGGAATCAAAGCAGGAATCGCCACCAGCAATGGCCGGGAGCTTCTGGACGCTGTGGTGGCCGGACAGGGGCTTGCGCCTTATTTCCAGTGCCTGATGACTTCCTGTGAGGCAGGGGCCGGAAAACCCGCGCCGGATATCTATCTCAAGGTGGCGGCGGAGCTTGGCGCGAAACCGGAAGACTGTCTGGTCTTTGAGGACACACCCGCAGGAGCCCAGGCCGGGAAAGCAGCCGGGGCAAAAGTATGTTCGATCTACGACGCGTATGCCAAAGATCGGCAGGATGAAAACCGCCGGCTTGCAGATTACTATATTCACGATTTTTATCAGGTGCTGGACGGGACCTATGAGACGCTGGTACCAGGACAGGAGTAATACATGAAACAGCAGGGATTTTTGCCCGCAACAAAAGAAGAATTAAGGGAACGAGGCATTACGCAGCCAGACTTTGTCTATGTCATCGGCGACGCCTACGTGGATCATCCATCCTTCGGCCCGGCGATCATCGGACGGGTATTGGAAAGCCACGGCTACAGCGTGGCGATCCTGTCCCAGCCGGACTGGAAGGATCCAAAGAGCATCCAGGTCTATGGCGAGCCGCGCCTGGCCTTCCTGGTCTCCTCCGGAAATATGGATTCTATGGTAAATCACTATTCCGTGTCGAAAAAACGCCGGAAGACTGACGCATTCACGCCGGGCGGTGTTATGGGAAAACGCCCCGACCGGGCCGATATGGTATACAGTAACCTGATTCGCCATGTATATAAGCATGTGCCGATTATCTTAGGCGGCATTGAGGCCAGTCTCCGACGCATGGCCCATTATGATTACTGGGCGGACGGCTTTAAGCGGTCGCTGCTTCTGGACAGCGGGGCGGATCTGATTTCCTATGGCATGGGCGAACGGTCCATCGTGGAGATTGCCGACGCGCTGGCTTCCGGAATTTCCATTCGGGATCTGACCTTTGTAAATGGAACTGTCTACAAGACCAGCCATAAAGAGGATATCTATGACGCGATTTTCCTGCCGGATTATGAGAGTATGAAGGCCGATAAAGCTCTATATGCCAAAAGCTTCGGAATTCAGCAGAAAAATGCCGATCCGATCCGGGGAAAACGGATGGCAGAGCAGTACTCCGAACATCTGTTTATCGTGCAGAATCCTCCGGCGAAGCCCCTTTCCCAGGAGGAAATGGACGAGGTCTACGATCTGCCCTATAAGCGAGCCGTGCATCCCGCCTGCCTGGCAAAGGGCGAGGTACCGGCGTTCTCAGAGATCAAGTTCAGTCTGGCCAGCTGCCGGGGCTGCTTTGGTGCCTGCTCCTTCTGCGCGCTAACCTTCCATCAGGGCCGGATTGTCCAAGTCCGAAGTCAT
>CAKROP010000303.1 GCA_934373375.1 uncultured Anaerosacchariphilus sp. | reverse complement strand
GCCATAATCATTCCAGCGTCCCGGCATGCTTAACTTTTCCAGCTCATTTCTGAAATTCAGGTTTCCCTCACTGATCAGCCGAAGTCTCTTCTGCTCATAGAGGTATTCCTGCTCCATCTCGTCTTCCCGTTCTTTCTCCACATATTTTATGCTGTCAACATAGTCGTCCGTCGGAATGACAATCTCATTTCTCCGGATTTTTTCCCCGGTAATGCAATAGTGGAACATCATGCCAAACTCATAAAATTTTGAAATGGAAATGACAGGGATCTTTGACAGTTCCTCCTTAAAAGCCCTGCGGATCGGAAGGGAAATACGCTGCCTTTCCATGCTTACTTCTATCTTTTTCACCGAATATTCATCTAAAAATACCGGTCCTAAAATATGGATATAGTCCGTCTCCCCGTTTTGCTCTTCCACCTCAGAAATCCAGGTCAGCCCGAGCCTGTTTGTGAAAAGCATAATCTTTTTCGCACATCTATCCATCGCATCCAGCCGTTCCTTAAAAAGATCCCCCACCTGCTCCTCGCAGCCAAGGGCAAAGATCACCGCAAGGAAATTCTGGTTCGGACAGTTTGTCTCGAGTACCTGATAATCGCTGTTTAATGTCGTCACATAAATATTGTCGACCACCGATATCATATTTTTAAAATCTTCCAGCCGTTCTTTTATGTCTCTCATACTACCTCTACATTTACCATGATCCTGATCTTCCATTTCGGTTTCATTTCCATCAACTTTTCATTGCCAGCCGTTCTATCTAGCCTTCCTGCCCCAGAAATTCCCGCAAAAACTGCTCGTCTGCTTCCTTCTCACAGATAATTTCCGCATCCTTTAACAGTTCCTTTTTCTCATACAGGGCTGCTAAGACCACCTTGGAAAGCATAGACTTCACATTCAGCCTGCTCCCGTCATAAAACTGTAAGATCACTTCCCCGCCACACTGGTCTGCTGCCCTTAAGAACCGGTTCAGATCTGTCTCCGGTAATATCATCATTGCCTCATCCTCCGTCTGATCCTCTTTTTATTAATATTCTATCATATCCCCCTTTTTTTTATTATCACTTATTCGTCTTTTTTCTTCTTTTTTATACTATCACAACATTTTTTTAATGGTTATCACAAATCTGCTGTTTCTGCTCTTTTTCCGCTATTATTTTTTACTTTTATAATAGAAAAAGAACAGGATCACGCGACCCTGTTCCCAAACCTTTTATCCAAACCTTTTATCCAATTCTTCTATAAAAACTGATCCAGCTCTGCTTCTACCACCGGATTGACCTTCACCTTCGGCTGTTCGATCAGATGTCCTTTTGCCACAACCAGCTCAACGTGGCGAAGCGCCTTTAAGTCCTCAAGGGGATTATCCTTCATCACGATCAGGTCGGCGCATTTTCCCTTTGCAACCGTACCTGTCTCCTCCCCGATGCCTGCCATCTCGGCAGCACGGCAGGTCGCGGTATACAGGGCAAATGCGTTCGATACACCGACGTATCTCTGGAAATAGACAAGCTCCCTCCAGAAATCATACTGTGTGATCCACGGGCAGCCGACATCATTGCCGAGTACGACCGGAATGTCATTCGCAAGCGCCTGCTTTGCACACTCGATAATGCCCTCAAACACAACATTTCCGTTGTACTGCTCCACCTCACTCGCATTTGTGATGGAACGGTCGAACAGGGCATACGGGAGTGCCGGGGAAAGTGTCGTGCAGAGAAATGCTCCGTGCTCTTTAAACAGACGTATCATCTCCTCGTCCATCTTCGCGCCGTGCTCGATGGAGTCCACTCCGTTCTGCAATGCCACGCGCACACCCTCTGTCGATTCCACGTGGGCAGCCACTTTATAGCCAAGCTCATGCGCCCTGTCACAGACTGCCCGCACCATCGCAGGATCCATCTTCAGCTCACCTGGAACACCTTTCTCCTTCGCATCTAATACACCGCCTGTGATCATCAGCTTGATCAGGTCTACCTGCTCTTTTTTCGCTTCCTCGACATGTGACACTGCCTCTTTGATGCTTCCCGCTGCAATCGCCACGGAACCTGCCATATGTCCGCCCGGGACAGAGATTCCCTCGTTCGCGGCAAGGATTCTTGGACCGACCTTCTTTCCGGCTGCGATATCATCCCTTAATCTCGTGTCAAAATTTCCAAGACCTCCGACCGTCCGGATCGTGGTCACGCCGCTTAGCACCTCTAACTTTGCAAAGCTGGCAACCACCTGATAAGCCAGCGCCCTTGACAGCTTTGATCCCATCAGTGTCTTTACAACCTTTTCATTGTCACGCTGCTTCTTCTGCGGCTTTCCATTTCCGGCAAGATGCACATGCATATTGATCAGTCCCGGCATCAGATACTTTCCACCAAGATCGATCTCTTTGTATCCTTCCACAGGCGTGCCTTCCGGTACAAGATCCACGATCTTCTCCCCGTCGGTTAAGACCATCAGCCCTTCCTGCACCTGCATGTCTTTTGTTCCGTCTAATATTTTTGCGTTTTTATATGCGTATTTCATTGTCGTCATCCCTTTTTGCAAAATTCCTCAATTACACACTCATGTTCCTTTGTTTTTGTATCATAATTCACACCGACAAGATACAGATTTCCCTGATATTCCCGCAGACTCTCACAATACTCTTTCTTTTTGATCTGATGAATCGCACCCTTTGCATTCTTATCCCACTTTAACTCCACTACAAGTGCTGGCTTGTCAGGAAATTTTCTCCTTGGAATGAAAACAAGGTCTGCAAATCCTTTTCCTCCCGGAAATTCCCGGTGGACGGTATAAAAATTTCTGGCAGCATATAAAGCCAGCGATACCGTATAACTTAAAGCGTTTTCATCATTATATTGAATATGTGAAGTTTCAAAATGTGCCTGTCTGATTGCTTCTGCAACCTGTCCTGGACGCTTCTGCCAGATTGCTTCCAACGTATCCGCAGAATTCTTCAGTGCCTCTGATACTTCTCCCCAGTCAGATGCGGAAACACTGTTTACATACTCCGCTCTCACTTCATTGTTTGGAATCTGTACCG
>CAKROP010000302.1 GCA_934373375.1 uncultured Anaerosacchariphilus sp. | reverse complement strand
AAGATCCCCCTTGCATGCGCCCTCAAACCGTGCTATACTCAACTAGGAAACTGAACAACAAGCATAGGGGTGCTGGCGGAAGCCGGCTGAGATTTGGACTGAGGCTGTCCATGACCCGTAAAACCTGTTGGATAATGCCATCGTAGGGAGTAGATTTTTAAAAGATATGCGATAAATCCGCCCGGCGTAGGCCGGGCGTTTTTTTGCGCAAAAACCTCATGCGGCACAGTTTAACACATACTATTAGGAGGAACTGTAACATGACAACAAAGAAATGGGAATTGAAGGACATCATCATGATGGCGATTTTGGGAGTCGTATTTTCAGCCATTTACCTGGCTGTTTTTGACGGAGGCGTTGTGCTTTCTACCGTACTTGCTCCGACTGGACTTTCCAACTTCGCGTTTGAAATCATCTATGGCGTATGGTTCATGGCTGCCACACTGGCTGCTTACATCATCCGTAAGCCGGGCGTAGCTCTGGTGACAGAAATACTGGCTTCCGTAGTAGAGCTTCTGATGGGCAATTCCGGCGGAGTAACCGTTGTATTGACCGGACTGATTCAGGGCGCAGGTGCAGAGCTTGCATTCGCTTTATTCCGTTATAAGAAATGGGATCTGGCGAGCATGTCCCTGGCAAGCGTATTTTCCGCTGTTTTCATTTTCTGTTATGAGCTTTACTATCTGAACTACATTGCGCTGGCACCGAGCCTTCTGATTGCGCAGCTGGCAGTCCGTTTCGTAAGCGCCATCGTATTCTCCGGCGTGATCTGTAAGCTGGCTGGCGACGGACTGGCAAAGACCGGTGTGGTAAAGAGCTATGCCATCGGTGCGAAAGCAAAGATCGGAAAGGTATATGACGAGGAGGACTAAAAATGGATAAGTTAAAGGTCGTTCTGGACTGGTTCCCGAATACAAATCACACAGGCTATCTGCTGGCGCAGAAGCGCGGCTGGTTCAAAGAGGCCGATCTGGATGTGGAGATCTTCGGTGAGGTACATGGCGAGATGGAGTTACATGGCGGAGACTTTGTCTGCGGACCGGAGATTGCTATGCTGGAGTGCCGGGAGCGGGGGATTAACCTGACCGGTATTGCGGTTATGACCCAGAAATGTGATTCCGGTATCGTCTCCCTGAAGGAGGCGGGCATCACCCGCCCCAGAGAGCTGGAGGGCAAGCGTCTGACTCACTGGACCCCGGCCTGGTTCCACGCAGCGATTCGTCGCGTGGTAGAAGCAGACGGCGGCGATTACGATAAGATTAATCTGGTAAATCTGGATGTGGGCGATATCGCAGCCACCCTGGGCAATGTGGCGGACGCTACCTGGGTTTATGAGAATTGGGAAAATCAGGTGCTGCTTGAGGCAGGAAAAGAGATCAACTACTTTAACCTGGGCGATGTGGATCCCATCTTTGATTTCTGCGCGCCGGCCATGGCGGCTTCCGAGGAAATCTTACGTGAAAAGCCGGATGCAGTGCGTCGTTTCCTGAAGGTTCTGGATCGGGCATACCGCGAGGTAGCTGCGCATCCGGAAGAAACCGTTATGGAAGTACGTGATATGCTGCCGGCAGACGCTACGGAGTCTCTGCTTATCCGCAGTCAGAAGCATCTGGCGCCGATTTTGCTTGATAAGGAAGGCCGTTGGGGCAGAATCGACGCCCAGAGATGGAACCGTATGGCGGATTTCCTGGTGGAGTGCGGCGTAATTTCCGGAAGAACCGAGAAGGAATTTACCAACGAGTATTTTGAAGCATGAGTATAAAAGTCGAACATCTGGAATTTAGCTATTTTGAAGACGGAAAGAATATTCTCTGTGATTTAAGTGCGGAATTTGATGCCGGTGAGATTACCATTCTCACCGGCGCTTCCGGGTGTGGCAAATCCACCCTGCTCTATCTGGCAGCGGGCATCTACCCTCACAGTGCCGGAATTTTGCGCTCCGGCAGCGTCAGCGTAGAAGGAGTACGTCCGGACAGTCTGACGGCATCGAAGCGCTGCGCCCTGGTGGGCATGATGTTCCAGAATCCGGAGCTGCAGTTCTGCATGGATACAGTGGAGCATGAGCTTTTGTTCTGTCTGGAAAATATCTGCACGCCCCGGGAAGAAATGATGGGGAAAGTAGACGGGGCACTGGCCTTCTGTGAGATTTCGCACCTGAAAAAGCGGACGCTTCACAGCCTGTCCGGCGGCGAACGGCAGAAGGTTATGCTGGCCTGCCTGACCCTGCTGTCACCCAGATGGCTCCTGCTTGACGAGCCTTTTGCCAATATTGATGACGCTTCCGCCCGGATGATTGCGGGCAAATTAAAAGAACTGAACCGGACGAAGGGCATCGGAATTCTGGCGGTGGATCACCGGCTGGAGAACTGGCTTGGCATTGCGGATAAAGTACGGGTTATGGAAAATGGTGTACTGCGGCCGGAAATCATGGATGTAAATACACTGGACGGGGCACTTTTGAAGGAGCTTGGCGTGATTGTACCGGGCGAGACTTATGAGACAAAGCTTCCGGAAGCGCAGTCAGGCGACGTGGTGCTGCGGTTAGAGCAGCTGGCGCTCCGACATGGAAATAACCATATTTTTACAGACATAAATGCCGAATTTCATTCCGGCTGTATCTATGCCATTGTGGGCGAAAGTGGTTGTGGAAAGAGCAGTCTCTTCGGCGCACTGTCCGGCCTCTATTCCTAACAGGGACAGGCGTTTCTGGAAGGGCGGGAGCTGCGAAAGCTCCGGAAACAGGATTTGGGTAAAATCGGTTTTGTTACCCAGAATCCTCAGGATCAGTTTGTAAGCGATACGGTGAAAGAGGAGATTCTGGTGGGTCTGAAAAAGCGGGAGGACGCGGAGATGAAGACTGAGGAAATCCTGCGCGGCATCAAGCTCTGGCGATATCGGGATATCTCTCCCTATATGCTGAGCCAGGGGCAGCAGCGCAGACTTGGCGTGGCAGCCCTGATGGCCTATCCCTGTAAGGTGCTGGTCTGCGATGAACCCACCTACGCCCAGGACCGCAATAACACAAAGGCGATCATGGATGCCC
>CAKROP010000301.1 GCA_934373375.1 uncultured Anaerosacchariphilus sp. | reverse complement strand
ATAATTCGGATGCACCTGGCACTCGGTGGTGGCTACGAATCGGGTGCCCATCTGTACGCCCTCCGCGCCCAGCATCAGGGCTGCCGCCACGCCTCTGCCGTCGGCAATGCCGCCTGCGGCGATAACCGGAATCTCTACCGCGTCCACCACCTGGGGCACCAGCGCCATGGTGGTACTCTCGCCCACATGCCCGCCGGACTCGCAGCCCTCGGCCACTACCGCGTCTGCGCCGCAGCGCTCCATGCGCTTTGCCAGGGCCACGGAGGCCACCACCGGAATTACCCTGATGCCTTTGGATTTCCACAGATCCATGTATTTTTCCGGGTTGCCCGCACCGGTGGTGACTACAGCCACGCCCTCCTCGGCAATGACCTGCGCCACCTGGTCCGCGTAGGGACTCATCAGCATCACATTGACGCCAAAGGGCTTATCCGTACACTTCTTTGTCTCCCGAATCTGCTCCCGCACCCATTCCGCCGGAGCGTTGGCCGCGCCGATAATGCCAAGGCCGCCGGCTTCCGATACGGCTGCCGCCAGATGATACTCGGCCACCCAGGCCATGCCGCCCTGGATAATCGGATACCGGATTCCCAGTAAATCTGTAATTCTTGTCTGCATATGTTCTGCCTTTCCTTTGTTTTCCGCCGCATGCCACATCCGTTTTTCCGGGCTGCTTCACGAAACGAACTTTTATTTATGGTTCTCAATATAAGTGATGACGTCCTGTACTGTCTCCAGCTGTTCCAGATCCTCAGACGGGATTTCCATATCGAACTCTTCCTCCAGCGCCATAACCATCTCAAACAGATCCAGGGAATCAGCCTTTAAATCCTCTTTGAAGGACGCATCCAGCGTTACGTTCTCTTCCTCTACATTCAGGTTCTCTGCTACAATTTTCTTAATCTGCTCTAACATTTTCATTTTCTCCTTTTGTTTTAAAAATTTGTTTTTTAATCCCGGTTCCACTCCGTCACAGCCGCTCCCCAGGTCAGTCCGCCGCCGAACCCTGCCAGCACAATTTTCTGTCCCTTTTTCAGCTGTCCGCTCCGGTTCAGCTCATCCAGCAGGATGGGGATGGAAGCGGATGAGGTATTGCCGTAATGCTGCAGGTTCATGGGAAACTTTTCACCCGGTTCCTCCAGGCGTCTGGCCACGGCCTCCACGATGCGGCGGTTGGCCTGGTGCAGTATGTACCTGGAAATGGCTTCTTTGTGAATACCATTTTTTTCCAGTACTTCTTCGATAACCTGCGGAACCCTCCGGACCGCGAATTTGAACACGGCCTGCCCATCCATTTCCATAAAATAGCTGCCTGCCGGTTCGCTGTCGCTTTCGCCCGCCGAACGAAACGGGCTGCTGCCATACCTGCCTCGCAGTGTCAATGCTTCGCCTGACGCGCCGTCAGAGTAAGCCGCCGGAAGAAAAGGGGTTCCCGCCTCCGCGCTCACCGCCACGGCTCCTGCCCCGTCTCCAAAGAGGATACAGGTGCTCCGGTCCTGCCAGTCTGTCAGCCTGGACAGACACTCGCTTCCGATGATCAGGGCCTTCTTTGCAAAGCCCGCCGCCATGTAGGCATTTACGGTATTCCATGCCACCACAAAGCCGCTGCAGGCTGCGCTCAGGTCAAAGCACTGGGCTTTTTTTGCCCCGATGGCTGCCTGCACCTCGCAGGCCGTACAGGGCATGACGCGGGTCGGTGAGATGGTAGATACCAGAATCATATCCAGCTCCTCCGCATCCATTCCGGCGTTCTGAAGCGCCCGCCGGGCCGCCTCTGCAGCCAGGTCCACGCAGGTCTCCTCTGTTGCGATATGCCGTTCCTCAATTCCGGTCCGTTCCCGAATCCACCCGTCGCTGGTCTCCACCAGCCCGGCGATATCATCGTTGGTCACGACCTTCCCCGGCACACAGGAGCCGGTGCCTTTGATAACTCCAATCATGGCGTCTTTCGTTCCTTTTGCTTTCTGTTTTTGGTGTCTTGTAATTCAACAAAGGGGATTGTAGCAGATTAGATTAGGGTGTGGACTTTACAAAAATGAGGAAAGTGTAAGAATTTTTAAAATACAACTGATATCACATAATTATACCTGTTTTGTGTGTATATGATCACATTTTTATTATGAAAAACGGACGAAAACGGCATGGAGCCTGGGCGGGAAATTTTCCACGCTCGCCCAGACTCCACGCTGTTTTCTGTTTGTTGAAACTAATTTGTTCTTATTTAAATTTTTATGTATCTATATCCAGCCTTTTGTTTCCTTACACCATGTCTGTTCAAAAGAATTCTCATTACAAATCGAATCCACAACAGGAAGTAACAATTCTTTTAACAATTGTATCATTTCTTCAAACTCAACTGTCACCAAAGCCTTTTTCTTTTTCAAAAAAGCTCTCCACCTTCCCTGCCTTGTCATATCTTCTGTAAATCCTGCCTCAAAAGCCGCGATATTCCTGAAATCAGTACCTCGATGCGTAAAGGTTTCTACTATTGCATTTTTTAATTTCGTCCCGTCAAACTCATATCTATTTGCTAAAATATAGATATCATAGAAATCCTTGTATCTGCTATTGGCCAGCCCAAGCGAAACAAAGGCCTCAAACTTTTCTGCTACAACGGAGTATATAGAATAGGCATACACTTCTGGAATTTCCATGTCCAGCAAAACCGGAAACTCCATTTTCATTCTCTCAGGATATACTATGTCGCCAAAACCAATATCTATCGACACCGGCACCTTTGTTCTATCCAAATATCCCATAATAGAAACATTTACACCATGGTATTCTTTAAATTCAGTTATCCGAATAACCTCTAAGGTATCCAAATCAAACCTCAAGGCATCATCGCATTTTATCGCAAATATATCACGAAATACATTCTTTATTTCTTCCGTATCATTCGAGATATGCTGTGCTAAAAGATCTATATCCATTGTTGCACGGGCATACTCACCACCAAATAACGCATATAGAAAAATACCGCCCTTTAATGTAAACCTTTCGGCATACTCTGAAATAGATAACCTGTATATGACTCTCTCTAAACCAAATG
>CAKROP010000300.1 GCA_934373375.1 uncultured Anaerosacchariphilus sp. | reverse complement strand
TAGATTCGCGTGATTTCGATACTGCTGTGGCCCAGGACGTCTGCCAGCTTGGCGATGTCTTTCTTTATTTTATAGAAGCAGCGGGCGAACAGGTGGCGCATGCTGTGGGGATAGACTTTCGCGGCGTCCACCTTTGCCGCATGGCTCAGGCGCTTCATCATGCGCCAGATGTTACTGCGATCCAGCGGTTTTCCGCTGCGGCTTCGGAAGATGGGGCCGCTCTCGATTTTTTCCTTTTTTGCGTATTTTTTCAACAGTTTTTGCAGCTCACCCGGATACAGGATACGGCGCATTTTTCCTTTGTTATGAATTTCGGCCATGCCAAAGCGAAGGCTCTCCACGGTAATATGACACAGTTCGCTGATACGGATGCCGGTGCTGCCCAGGGTCTGGATCAGACAGGATAGTTTTTCATCGCCCTGCCGCTGGGCGGTTCGAATCAGACGGGCGTATTCTTCCTGGGTTATCTCCCGATTTTCCGGGGCGAAGGCGTCCTGCTGCACCCGAATCATTTTCACACGCAGGTCGTTCCAGCCCATGCAGGCGCAGAAATGGTTTACGACGGCCAGGTAGGAGTTGATGCTGCTCACCTTGTAGTGGCACTTCTGCTCCAGATATGTTTTATAGCTGACCAGCAGCTCTTTGCTCACAGTCTTGTCTCCTGCATATTGCTGAAATTTTTGTATGTCACGCAGGTATTTGCAGATCGTCTGGCTGCTTTTTTCTGTGTAGAGCAGGCGCTGGTGGAATTGTTCGATTTTCTCATTTGTAATGACGCGATCCATGGTGGTTTGTCCCTCCTGTTTTTATTTAAGCATACAAAAAAGACCACCCTATATGGATTCTATTTTCCATATAGAATGATCTTTTTCTCTGCTTTTACTCAGAACTATTTCATTTTCATCAATTCCATGATTTTCTCTACATCCTCGTTCTGATGTTCTTTTACCAAAGTATACAGACCTGATATGTTTTCCGCTGTCTCTTCCAACTCACCGGCTGTCTCAGTGAGAGTCTTTCCTTTCTGTACTTTTTTCTGAATTAGTATTATTAAACTTTGAATTTTTCCTTCTGCTTTTCCTTCTGCTTTTCCTTCTGCTTTTCCTTCTGCTTTTCCTTCTGACCTCTCATCTGCCAACAAATCTCTAAGCCCTTTACACATATTCACTTTTCCTCCCTTTTCATGTTTTTTTTAACTCATCCAACAACGGCTCATTGAAATATCTAGTAATCGCAACATGCGTATCGTCATCCCAATCTTCTCTGCCGTCAAGGCATAGTTATTCTGTTGTTCTCTTTCGGAATATCATTTCGATTTGAAGTTTGATTTCTGAGCTTTATCTTTTGTATGACTGTAATTCGTTTATTACATTAAAATACTACGTATAAACGTTACTTATCGACATTATTTTACTAATTTATTCCAGTTTTGTCAAATAGAAAATACGATTTTGATACAATTAGTGCGTCCGGGAAATCGGACGCACTACACTCATATGCCTTGCCACACCTCCGCCAGTCTCTCCGCAGCCTCTCTCAATTCCTTTTCCGTCATGGTCGCATACCCCAATAATATGGTCGGGCGGCGTCCCGGGGCGGTGGCATCGATGCTGTATTCGGACAGCGGGTAGACGCGGATGCTCTCGGCTTCCGCCCGGCGGATGAGTTCGGCTTCGGTCAGGCCGTTGCGGAATTCCAGGAGCAGGTGGACGCCGGCGTCCTCACCGCGAATGCTGCAGATATCGGAGAGCTTTTTCAGCTCACCCACCAGGATCTCCTGCTTGTGGCCGTAGATGGCACGCATGCGGTTCAGGTGGCGCTCATAATGTCCCTCTTTGATGAAGCTGTTCAGAATCATCTGGTCGATACGGGATACGGTAGAGGACAAGCGTTGAAGCTCCGGTTCACAGGTCGCAAGAAGCTGTTCCGGCAGCACCAGGTAGCTGATTCGAATAGCGGGCGCAATGGATTTGGAAAAGGTTCCGATGTAAATGACTTTTCCGGCCTGATCCGCTCCCTGCAGTGCCGGAATGGGCTTGCCGCGATAGCGGAATTCACTGTCGTAATCATCCTCGATAAGATAGCGGTCTTCCTTTTCCGCCGCCCATTTCAAAAGCTCCAGCCGCCGCTTGATGGGCATGACGATGCCGAGAGGATACTGGTGGGACGGCATCACGTAAGCCACATCCGCGCCCGACGCAGTCAGCTCATCCACCCGCATACCGGAAGCATCCACGGGCACGGTGCAAAGCTCAAAACCCATTTTTTCAAAAATACCGTAGGCATGCTTGTAGGTGGGGCTTTCCATGGCCAGCTTCCGCTTGCCCAGGATGGCGGCAATCAGCATCATCAGGTAATCGTTTCCGGCTCCCAGCACTACCTGCTCCGGACGGCAGTTGACGCCACGGGCCTGGTGTAGATAGCGGCTGATAGTCTCCCGAAGCTCCCACTCGCCCTTCGGATCACCCAGCTGGAACAGTTCTTTCCGATCGTCCAGCAGCACATTTCGCGTCACCTTCCGCCAGACGCCGTAGGGGAAGCCGTCCAGATCGATGCCATTTGGGGTGAAATCATATTTCCATCGCTTTTCTTCGGTCTTTGGCTCAGACTCCCCCCGGTCCGCTCCGGTCTTCAGATGATACAGTCCTTCAATCTGGCAGGCATAATAACCCTTACAGGGAATGGACTCCACATAGCCCTCGGACAGAAGCTGATCATAAGCCAAATCCACCGTACTTCGGCTCACTTCCAGATAACGAGAAAGAGCCCGGCTGGAGGGAAGCTTCTCTCCAGCCAGGATCTTCTGGTCTTGAATGTCCTGTTTAATATAATGGTAAATCTGTTCGTACAGAGGTGTCTCTGCCTTTAGATTTAAATTTATCGTCAGTTCACGCATGATTCCTCTTATGCCTTCGGAAGCTTGAAGGAGCTCTTCAGGGATACGATTCGGTTGAAGACCAGTTTCTCAGGTGTGGAATCCTTGTAATCCACGCAGAAGAATCCGTTTCTCACGAACTGGAAACTGTCAAAGGCTTTCGCACCCTCGAAGCCCGGCTCCAGATAAGCATGCTCTACG
>CAKROP010000299.1 GCA_934373375.1 uncultured Anaerosacchariphilus sp. | reverse complement strand
GAATGCGTCGCTGTACATAAACGCTCCCCCTTATCACTTATTTACACGGCGTTCCGCACTCATTGTCAAGAAACTCCAGCCAATCCAGTGGCTTCCCATCCAGCACGCACTCCTCCAGCACATCGCCGTCATAGGCAAGCTTCAAGGAGAAAAACGGCACCTCTTGATCCAGGAGCTTGAAGAATACCTTATCCCCCACCCACAGCTCCAGTTCGTCGACTTTATCCTTCGGCACCCATTCCAGTACGCCTTCCCGACAGTTGTAGTCCAGCTCGCCGTCCCAGCCGGTGGCAGTGTAAAGACACATATACTGGGTCTCAACGCCCTTCAGGGCGAAGGTGACAATGCCGCGGAAGCGGTAATCGGTCAGTGTCAGTCCGGTTTCCTCGAAGGTCTCCCGGAGCAGGCAGTCCTCGGGGCTCTCGTAGGCTTCCGCATGTCCTCCTACGCCGATCCATTTGTCCTGATTTACGTCATTTTTCTTCTTAATTCGGTGCATCATCAGGAATTTGTCGTCCTGCTCCAGATAACACAGCGTCGTCAAGGTTCCGACTGTACTTTTTTCCATAATAAAACTCCCTCATCCATTTTTAACATGTTATTTTCCCGTTTCAGAAAGAAAACAGCATCGCTGACAGCCGCGTCATCAGGCCCTGGGGCAGTACGCCGGACGCCGCGCGGACCAGCTTCATGCTGCCGCCGGAGATGGATACGGCCTTACCCTTTTCAGCGTCAAATAAGGCCTTTCGAACCACGCGTTCGGGCTTTATCAGGAACAGCCGCTTCACCGGGTTCAGCTCGATACCGCCGGTGGCGAAGAAATCGGTTTTCACCGGACCCGGACATACGGCAGTCACGGAGATCTGGCGGCTGCGCAGCTCCTCCTTCAGCGCCCGTGACAGGGACAGCACATAGGCCTTACTGGCCGCATAGGCCGCGAAGCCCGGCTGGGGCAGAAAGGCCGAGCCGGAATCCAACTGGATGATCCTGCTTCCCTTCCGGAAATAGGGCAGGCAGGTCATGGTAACGGCTGTCAGCGCGCGGCAGTTGACATCGATCATATTTAAGATCTGATCCACGTCCTGGGTTTCCAGCTTCCCGGCATGTCCCAGGCCTGCGGAATTCACCAGAATCCGGATCACAGGCTTTTCTTTTTTAAGCAAAGCCGCAAGCTCCGTACAGGCGTCCTTTTCCGCCAGATCCATGGGCAGGGTCCGAATCGTCGTTTTATCCTTCAGCTCCTCCTGCAGTGTAAGCAATGCCTGCTCCCGTCTCGCGATCACCCAGATTTCCGATATGGAGCGGTAGCTTTCCGCTATCTGACGGACGAACTCCCGGCCCATGCCGGAGGACGCTCCTGTTACGATTGCGATGGATGCTCTCTTTTTTTCCATCCTTTCCACCTCCCGGTTTTATCCAAGCAGATATTTGTAAATGGCTTCCGCGCAACCATCGTGATCGCAGTCCGCCACGGTGACATCCGAAATCGCTTTCACCGAATCCAACGCATTTCCCATGGCTACGGCAAGTCCTGCGGCCCGGAGGACACTTAAATCATTGTCTGCGTCTCCCACGGCGATGCTGGCGCTCACCGGAATGCCGAGGGCCTCGCAGAGCTTCGTAAGACCCACGCCCTTATCGACGCCTATGGCCGTCAGCTCCAGGGACGAGCTCTCCGCATCTACCATTTCTACCGGAAGCGCCAGAGCCTGAATCCGCTCTTTGGTCCGCGTCCTGGATTCCATACTCTGATGATACAGATTAATTTTTTCCACCGGAAATGGATTAGCCATATAGAAGCCATACAGATCGTCATGGGGCTCCACCACCCGGGCATGCAGCTCCTTGTAGACGCCCATGCCGTAGCGATCGATATGGGCCAGCTGGTTGGTCTGTTCGATGGATTTTTCATCCAGAATGTGCAGCATGGCTTCTTCCTTCCGGGCGAGACCGAAGATTTCCTTGACCACAGGGATATCTATGGTGTTGGAATAAATCACCCTCTGCTCCTGAAAATCGTAAACCATAGCGCCGCTGGTGCAGTTCACATAGCGGAGACCCGGGATCAGTTCACGGAATTCTGTCAGCTCCGGGCGGCAGCGGCCGGTGGAAAGGACGACTTCTTTTCCTTCTGCCAGTGCTTTTTCGATGGCTTCTCTGCATCCGGGACTGATTTCTTTTTTGCTGTTTAATAAGGTGCCGTCCATATCCAGGGCGATCAGCTGATATTGACTCATAGATAGCTTCTCCTATTTTTTCTTGTGTACGTTCCGGATCGTCTTCTTTTTCGCTCCGGCGTTCTTTCGAACATTTGTTTCCGCTCGTTCCGTGCGTCCGCCTGCTCTGTTCCCGGAACTGTTTTTCCGGAAATCGGTTTTCTGTCCACTCCGCTCTCCGGGTTTTCCTCCCTCCGGGCGAAGCAGGCATTTGGGACCGTAGCCAATGAGATCCCGGCGACCACATTTCTCCAGAGCTTCCCGCACCAGCTCCCGGTTCTTGGGATCCCGGTACTGGATCAGCGCCCGCTGCATGGCCTTTTCATGGGGATTCTTCGGAACATAAACCGGTTCCATGGTGCGGGGATCGAGACCGGTGTAATACATACAGGTGGACATGGTGGAGGGCGTTGGGTAGAAATCCTGTACCTGCTCCGGCATGTAGCCCAGATCCCGGCAGTACTCGGCCAGCTCCACTGCCTCTTTCAGCGTCGATCCCGGATGGGAGGACATGAGGTAGGGCACCAGATACTGCTTTTTCTGCAGGGTTTCGTTCATTTTTTTATAACGGCGGCAGAACTCCTCGTAGACGCTGCGGTTCGGCTTGCCCATCTTCGCTAAGACTGCGTCGGACACATGTTCCGGTGCCACTTTCAGCTGGCCGCTTACATGATATTCACAGAGTTCTTTCAAAAAACTCTGGTTTGGATCCGCCAGCACATAATCAAAGCGGATACCGGATCGGATGAACACCTTTTTCACGCCGGGGATGGCCCGGAGCTTCCGGAGAAGGCTGATGTAGTCGCTGTGATCGGCCTTCAGATTCGGACAGGGTTTCGGAAACAGACACTGCCGTTCCGGGC
>CAKROP010000298.1 GCA_934373375.1 uncultured Anaerosacchariphilus sp. | reverse complement strand
ACTCTGGAGGTGGCAGGTATGGGCATGGATGGCCGTTCCATGGTGACCAAGAGTGACTACCGTTTTCTGCGTACCCTGGAAAATATGGGACCGAGCCCGGAGCCGAACCTGACCGTCCTTTATTCCTCCCGCCTGCCGAAGGCCTTTAAGGAATACGCGGCGGCTATCTCGGTGCGGACCAGCTCCATCCAGTATGAGAATGACGACGTGATGCGGCCGGTATGGGGCGACGACTACTCCATCTGCTGCTGCGTATCCGCAACACAGACTGGTAAGGAAATGCAGTTCTTCGGGGCCCGCGCGAACCTGGCCAAGTGTCTGCTTTACGCCCTGAACGGCGGCCGTGACGCGAAGAGCCGTGAGCAGGTAGGACCGGAGTACGCGCCGTACCAGGGAGAGTATCTGGAGTACGACGAGGTTATCCGCAAGTACGACAGGATGATGGACTGGCTGGCAGGCCTCTATGTGAATACCCTGAACGCCATCCAGTATATGCATGATAAATATTACTACGAGGCAGCGGAAATGGCTCTCATCGACACCGATGTACGCCGTACCTTCGCCACCGGTATCGCGGGCTTCTCCCATGTGGTAGACTCCTTAAGCGCTATCCGTTACGCAAAGGTAAAGGCCATCCGGGATGAGGAAGGCCTGATCGTAGACTATGAGGTAGAGGGTGATTTCCCGCGCTACGGCAACGACGACGACCGTGCGGACGATATCGCGGTATGGCTCCTGAAGACCTTCCTGGAGAAGCTTAAGAAACGTCACACCTACCGGAATTCCGAGGCGACCACTTCGATCCTGACCATTACCTCCAACGTGGTATACGGCAAAGCCACCGGCAATATGCCGGACGGACGCCGGGCAGGCGAGCCACTGGCGCCGGGCGCGAACCCCAGCTATGGCGCAGAGCAGAACGGCCTGCTGGCTTCCCTGAACTCTGTGGCGAAGCTGCCCTATGAGTACGCGCTGGACGGTATCTCCAACACCCAGACCATCAACCCGGGCGCTCTCGGACACAGCGAGGAGGAGCAGAAGAAGAACCTGGTATCCGTGATGGACGGCTATTTCGATCAGGGCGCGCATCATCTGAACGTCAATGTGTTCGGCAAAGAGAAGCTCATCGACGCCATGGAGCACCCGGAGAAGGAAGAGTACGCGAACTTTACCATCCGTGTATCCGGCTACGCGGTGAAATTCATTGACCTGACCCGTGAGCAGCAGCTGGACGTGATCGCGAGAACCTGCCATGACCACATGTAAGGTACATTCGCTGGAAAGCTTCGGCGCGGCCGACGGTCCCGGAGTCCGATATGTGATTTTCCTTCAGGGCTGCCGGATGCGCTGTCAGTTCTGTCACAATCCCGACACCTGGGAGGAACAGGGCGGAACGGAATACACGGCAGAGGAGCTGCTTTCGAAAGCATTGCGTTATCGGAATTACTGGGGTACAGAAGGGGGCGTCACCGTCAGCGGCGGCGAGCCCCTTCTGCAAATGGATTTCCTGCTGGAATTTTTCACCCTGGCAAAGAACATGGGCATTCACACCGTCCTTGATACGGCGGGACAGCCATTTACCAGAGAGGACCCCTTTTTTGGAACGCTTGAGAAGCTTATGGAAGTGACAGATTTGTTGCTTTTGGATATCAAGCATATGAATGCGGAACGGCACCGGAGACTGACGGGCAGGGACAATGCGAACATCCTGGATTTTGCCCACTATCTCTCGGAGATCGGAAAGCCGGTCTGGATCCGCCACGTACTGGTCCCGGAGCGAAGCGATTTTACAGAGGACCTACAGAGCCTTCGGGCTTTTCTGGACACGCTGACCAATGTGGAGCGTGTGGAAGTCCTGCCCTACCATACCCTGGGAGTATTTAAATGGGAGAATATGGGAATTAAATACCCGCTGGAAGGAATCCGGCCGCCGGAGGCGGAACGGATCGCCCGGGCGGAAGAGATTCTGGGCTGCAGGAAAAATCAGAAAGCGACAAAATAAGATATCAATTCATAAAAGTGCCCGCCTCGGACGCGCCCTCGAAGCGCAGAGGCGGGCATAATAATTATTTTTATGTATTTAACCGGGGAGCCGGGGCGTGTTTTATCAGCAACAGAATCTGCGTGCTCTTTGTTCTTTTTCTCTACATATTTCTGATAATAAGAAACCGGGTCTGGAATCTCCTCAGAAATTTACTTTTTAACTACGAATATTTATGTTGAATTTGTAATATTTTCAACTAAAAACCAAGAAAAACTACTACAAAAACAAAAAAATATATGCTATAATAAAATAAAATCATATGGTTCGCGGACTGAGGGGTTCGACGGACGGAAGGGAAGACCAAAGAGGAGGAAAGAACATGCTTGCGATCGAACGGAAAAATGAAATCCTTGCCATATTACAAAAAGAACAGCGGGTTCTCGTTTCCGAGCTGAGCAAACGGTACGATGTAACAGATGAAACCATCCGGCGCGATCTGGAGAAGCTGGAGATCGAGGGCTTTGTAAAGAGAACCTACGGAGGAGCGGTTCTGAATAAGAATAAGAACGTGGATATGCCGCTCCGTATCCGGGAGAAGACCAACCGGGACGAGAAGCAGATTATCGCGGGCCTGGTGGCGGGCCTGGTGGAGGAGGGCGACCGGATCATGCTGGACGCGTCCTCGACCTCACTGATGATCGCCAAGGAGCTGAAGGAAATGAATAAGCTCACCGTCATCACGAATTCGGTGGAGGTACTGATCGAATTGGCCGGACACGAGGGCATCCAGGTGATTTCCACGGGAGGCAATCTGAACGAGAGCTCCCTGTCCCTGGTGGGCAACGCGGCCCAGAAGGTACTGAACGGCTACCACGTAGATAAGGCCATCTTTTCCTGCAAGGGTATCGACATGAAGGAGGGCATGACCGATTCCAACGAGCTGGACAGCGATATTAAAATAGCCATGTATAACTGCGCGGATACGGCGATTCTGGCCGTGGACAGCAGTAAGTTTGACCGGGTTTCCTTTGTGAAATCCATGATGCTGAAAAAAGGAGACGTCATTGTGACCGATCGGAAGCCGTCAGCGGAATGGCTGAGTTTTC
>CAKROP010000297.1 GCA_934373375.1 uncultured Anaerosacchariphilus sp. | reverse complement strand
CACGGGCAAATATAGTGAAAGGGACTGCCAACTTCTGCTGTGTGCTCATCGCTCACCTCAGACCGGCAGTCCCTTTTGATTATTGTCTATACTGTTCGTTTCCATATTCAATTTTCCTCAGCCTTTTTATAATACCGGCTCCTCCGCAAAGCTTTCATAATACTCCTTAAAGAACTCGTTTACCAGTGCTAAAATCTTCTTCATAAGTCATCCTACCTTTCTAAGTGCTTCCGGGATTTTTTTATCCCTTGTTTCTTGTTGTCTTTACTATAACACCTTGCAATTCACTTGTGAAATACATATAATAAAAGCATCTTGATACTCAAAAAGTATAGCGCAGGAGGCACCCATGGAGCTCAGACACATTCGATATTTTAAGGCCGTCGCAGATGAAAAAAACTTTACCCGGGCAGCGGAGAAGCTGAATATTGCCCAGCCTCCCTTAAGCCGTCAGATTCAGGATCTGGAAAAGGAGCTGGACACAAAGCTGTTTTTGCGCAGCCCCCACAGTATTTCCCTGACCGAAGAGGGCGAACTGTTTCTTCAGTACGCCAACCAGATTCTCGACCTGGTCAATAAATCTGCCGAGGAAGTCCGGGAAGTGAAGGAAGGCCTGCAGGGTATGCTCTACATTGCCTCCGTCGAGGGCTGCTGCCCCCACCTCTTTTCCGCGTGGATTGCGTCCTTCCAGAAACGCTACCCCCATGTGCAGTACAATCTCTGGAACGGCAATTCCGACGACGTCAATACCCGCGTCTCCAAAGGTCTCTGTGAGGTCGCCATGATTACCGCCCCCTACAATAAAGAAGGCTTTGAAGTGCTTCCCGTCTGCCGGGAACCCTGGGTGGCCCTGCTGCCCCATGAGCATCCGCTGGCGAAGCTGCCCGGCGATTCCGTAACCCCCGAACAGCTCCTGCCCTATGATCTTTTGATTCCTTCCCGGGAATCCCGGAAACATGAGATCGACCAGTGGTTCCTGGGCACCGGGCAGAAGCCCATTATCCGGGGCCGCATCGCCCATATGGTAAATGCCTACGAGCTCAGTCTCCACGGCGTCGGCGTCTCCATTTACCCGGCCTCCATTTCTTCCCTGATTCGAAGCGACGAACTCTGCGTAAAAAAAATCGACCACCCGGACGCCTATGCTTCCTACGCTCTCATCTGGAGCAAGAATCATCAGCTGTCACACGTGGCCGAAGAATTTATTATGCATGTGGAGAATCAGCTTGCGCAGGAGTCTCCGACTGAATCAATTTTGTAACTTTTTTCATACAATACAGACAGGTCGGGAAAATATAACAACAGGCAGATACCCAGGCTGTCTGATCCGCAAAACAGATGGCCGTATAGCCAAAGGTCCCCACAAAGCCCACACTGACGATAATCCGGGCAAACATTTCCGTTACGCCGGAGAAAAAGGCGCGGCCGGAGAATCCCAGTCCCTGGGTCACCATACGGGACACATTCAGGACGCCCAGGCTCCAGTAGAAATAGCCCATGCATCGCAGATATTTGGCGGACGCGTCTAAAACCTCCACATTATCCTTACTCAGGAACATCATGGACAGGGGGCGTCCGAACAGAATCAGGATCAGACCCGCAAACAGTCCGTAGCCCACGGACACCGCAATGCCCTGAAACAGTCCCTGCCGGATACGCTTCGCCTGACCGGCTCCCAGGTTCTGGCTGCAGAATACAGAGGCCGCCGTCGCCAGCGCGTCAAAGGGACACAGCGCAAACTGTTTGATCTTCACTGCCGCCGTAAAGCCCGATACGTAGATACTTCCCAGACTGTTGTTGGCGGACTGCATGACCATACTGCCGATGGCGGTAATGGAGTACTGAAAACCGGTGGGCAGTCCCATCAAAAGCAGCTCTTTCACCGCTTCCTTATCTACCTCCCGGTTCTCCCGGGACATCCGAAGAATTTTCACCCGGCGGATGATAAATCCCAGACACAGAAGTCCGCTGATGGCTTGCGCGGTAATCGTAGCGATCGCCGCTCCGGCGCAGCCCCATTTCAGAATTACGATACAGAACAGATCCAGGAAAATATTTAAAATAGCTGAAAACGCCAGGAATAAAAACGGCGTCCGGCTGTCTCCCACCGCCCGCAGGATACTGGACAGATAATTATATAGCAGTGTAAATGGCAGGCCGATGAAAATCACCAACAGATACGCGTACGCATTGGCGAAAATATCCGCCGGGACCGACAGGATCTGTAAAATCCAGCCGCACAGGGACGTACAGAGCGCCGTTATAATGACCGCGATCACCGCTGTTACAACGCCTCCGTTGAAGATATAGCGCCGCATGGTATCATGCTTCTCAGCACCAAAATACTTCGCGATCGGAATACCGAAGCCCGCGCAGCTTCCCATACAAAAGCCCAGTACCAGAAACTGTACACTGCTGCTGGCTCCCACTGCCGCCAGCGCCTCCGCGCCCAGGGTCTGGCCTACGATGGCTGCGTCGATGATATTATAGGTCTGCTGCAGAAGATTGCCCACCAGAAGGGGAAGGGCAAACTGCAGCATGGATTTTAAAGGATTGTCTTTGATCATGGATGCTGCTGATGACATACTATTACCTCTTATTGAAAACACACAATTCAGATACCTTACATGGTTTACTACTTTTCCCAGCTTCTGTCAACAGGCTTTTTCCACAAAATCGCAATAAAATACGCGGTTTGTCCACTTTCCAAACCGCGTATCCACACTTTATCCTCTTCACTTATCCCTCTGGCGCAATCCGGCATACCGCTCGCCCTTCTTTGGCGTCCAGTAAAAGTCTCGCATGGTTCTCCGATACGTCAAAGACCCGTATTAGGTTTCCGAATTCCGCCTTATCCGACCAGATTTCCCCGAACACATCATGGAAGGTGTTCAGATAGTCCGGACGGTAAATCTTCGTCTTGCTGTTCTCGTTGATGGCGCCGTAGTAGATGTCCGCCTCCACCAGCTCCTGGAACATATGGCTGCCGTAGGACAGCGACGGATTGTAACCGGCCTTGCTGTAGGCCACCTCGCAGATGGCGGAAAAGCAGCTCACATCAGAATACTTCACCGGCACGCCAAGCTCCGGGG
>CAKROP010000296.1 GCA_934373375.1 uncultured Anaerosacchariphilus sp. | reverse complement strand
TGATCTATGACGAACATGGACGGGTGCTGGCGCTGGATAAAGTAAGCAAAAGCTATGAGGGAACAACATTTCCGGGTGGGCATGTGGAGTCGGGCGAGACCTTTCAGGAGTCGGTGATAAGGGAAATCCGGGAGGAGACGGGGCTTACGATTCGCAATCCGAAGCTGACGGGCATCTATCACTGGATGGAGGGCAATGTGCGGAATGTGGGGCTCCTTTATAAGACCAATGAATTTGAGGGCGAATTGATTTCCTCGGAGGAAGGGCGTGTGTACTGGATCTCCGGAGAGGAATTTCTGAAGAAGCCGCTGGCAGCCGGGATGGAACAGGTGTGGCAGATGATGCACGCCGATCATGCCATGGAATGCCTTCAGATTTTAACGGAAGGTGGAATTCTTACAAAGATGCAATAGCAGTCAGGCGGTTTTTTTCACGCATTTTTGAAAAGGCTGCGAAAGAACAGGAACGGAGAGGATAGAATATGAAGATAACTGTTTATCTGGGCGCAAACGAGGGCAACGATCCAGTTCTGAGACAGGCCGTGCAGGAGCTTGGAAGCTGGATTGGAAAAAGCGGCAATACGCTGGTATATGGCGGGTCCAGAACCGGCCTGATGGGCGAGCTGGCAGACAGTACGCTTGCAGCAGGCGGAAGGGTAATCGGAATTGAGGCCCAGTGCTTTGTAGATGAGGACGTGCAGCATGAAGGCCTGACGGAGCTTCATGTGACGCCCACCATGGCGGAGCGGAAGGCGAAAATGATAGAACTCGGGGATGCCTTTCTCGCCTTTCCGGGCGGCACCGGAACCCTGGAGGAGATTGCGGAGGTCATGTCAAAGGTATCTTTAAAGCAGCTTGACGCGCCCTGTATTCTCTACAACCTGAACGGGTACTATGACAGCCTGAAGGCGCTGCTGGAACATATGATTGCAAAGGGGCTTTCTTCCGGGGAACGGCAGCAGGGCATTTATTTTGCAGGGAATCTGACGGAGATTCAGGAGATTCTGGGCGCTTAAGAAGAAAACTTTACTTATATTTTACATGGATAACACGATGAACTAACAAAAGCAGATTATCCTTTTGTGTAAAACGGATGAAACAGACAAAAGGAGATGCAAAACATTTGAAATATAAGGAAATCGCAAAAAATGAAGAAATTAACGCATATTTGAAAAAGGGTGACGCCAATCTGGGACAGCTTGGCTTTACGGATCATTCCCGGGCCCACTGTGTCCAGGTAGCCCATCAGGCAGGCAAGATTCTGGAGCGGTTTGGCTATCCGGAGCACGATGTGGAGCTGGTGAAAATCGCCGGTTATATGCACGATATCGGCAACGCCATCAACCGGACCCACCATGCGGAATATGGCGCGCTGCTGGCCAACGATTTGCTGAAGGACACCAATATGTCTCTGGAGGATCGGATTACCGTAATCTCAGCCATCGGCAATCATGACGAGTCCACCGGAAGCCCGGAGGATATCATATCCGCCGCGCTCATCATTGCGGATAAGACAGACGTTCGGAGAAGCCGGGTGCGGCAGAAGGACCAGACGGCCTTTGACATTCACGACCGGGTTAATTACGCGGTAACAGATTCCAAGCTGAAAATTGAGAAGGACAGATCTGTGATTGCGCTGAATCTGCAGATTGACGAAAGTATCTGCTCCATGTATGATTATTTTGAGATCTTCCTGGGGCGGATGATGCTCTGCCGGAAATCAGCTGAGGTGCTGGGAACCACGTTTAAGCTGACGGTGAACGGGCGGAAGGTTTTGTAGGGGATAGCGTTGATTTCAAGACATAGAGGGGGATTGGAATGCAGGTTATCCTGAAAGATGAAATAATCCAAAAATTAAAAACGGTTGGGTTGAAAAGCGGAGATACCGTAATGGTTCATACTTCCCTGGGAAAGATGGGATATGTCTGCGGCGGCGCACAGGCTGTGATTGAGGCGCTAATGGAAGTGGTTGGTGATTCCGGAACAATTATGATGCCCACACAGTCATGGAAAAATCTGGATCCAGAAACGGGGGTTCATTGGGAGGCAGATCAAAAGGACTGGCAGCTTATTCGGGACAACTGGCCGGCTTATGACAAAAATCTGACCCCGACCAATACGATGGGCGCTGTTGCGGAAATGTTCCGGCAGGTGCCCGGCAGTGTCCGGAGCGACCACCCGGCGCGGTCTGTGTGCGCGTGGGGCAGATATGCGGAATATCTGACGAAGGATCATGATCTGTCCAACATCTTTGGAGATGGATCTCCGATTGGTAGGCTTTATGAGCTGGACGGAAAGGTTCTGCTGATTGGTACGGGGTATGATAAGAATACGTCTCTTCACCTGGCAGATATGCGCGCGGAATATCCGGGCAAGCACACCTGTGTGGAACACAGCGCAGTGTCAGAAGCGGGGAAAAGAGTCTGGAAAGCCTACGAAACCCTGTTTGTGGATGGCAATGATTTTGAAGAAATCGGAGAGGATTTTGAGAAAGCGTATGCGGTTTCCAGAGTTCAGATTGGCAATGCCCTTGTCAGGCTGATGTATCAGAGAGAGCTTGTGGATTTTGCAGTGAAATGGATGGAGACAAACAGGGCGTGAAAACGTGTATCAGTCAATCAAGGAGGAGTTGTTCATGGAGGTATATAAGAAAAGCTACACCGGTTTTGTGGTCTGGCTCATTGGATTCTGCGTGGTTGTGGTAGGAGTGTGTTTTCTGCCAAATCTTAGCACACAGCTTACGCTGGCTGTCGTAGATAATGCGTCGACCATCGGTATTTTTATCCTGACCCTTTTGATTTATCAGACAGAGTCTGTCTACTGGTACAATGGCACCAGTTATGAGGACGCCAAAGCCGCAGGCAGTGAGCGGAGAAAGGCGTTCGCAATGGCGCATATGAAACGGTTCGGGTACTTTGCGCTGGCGTTTCTGGCGTATACGGTAGTGTCGCTTATGCTTGGAATTCCCTATGGATTTGATATTGTGATTGCCTGTGTGGGGATTTTGATTGCGGCGCTCAGTACTCTGAAAATAAAGTTATAAAAGAGAGCATAGCTTTGGCAAGCTTTTCCGGGAAAAGTACAGAAACGGGAAGGG
>CAKROP010000295.1 GCA_934373375.1 uncultured Anaerosacchariphilus sp. | reverse complement strand
TTATTAAACAGGTTAAAATTCTGGAACACCATACCCACCTTGGCACGATAAGCCGGCACATTCACCTTCGGATCCGTGATATCCTGTCCGTGAAACAGAATCGCGCCTCCTCCCGGCTCCTCCAGAAGATTGATGCAGCGGAGCATGGTAGACTTACCGGAACCGGAAGCGCCGATAATGGACACCACATCCCCTTTACATACCTCAAAATCAATATCCTTCAGCACTGCATGATTTCCAAAGCTCTTTTGCAGATGGGAAACCTGCAGAATCCGTTCTTTCTCACTCATTATCCGCGTCTCCCTTCTCCGTCATTTTCCCGGACTGTACGAAGCTGATTGCCGATATCCATGGTATCTACCAGCTCGTAATTGGCGTCGCCGTCCATCCTTTTCTCCACCAGAAGTAAGAGTCTCGAAGTCACCAGAGTCATGGTCAGATATATAGCCATGACGATGGTCGCAGACTCAAAATAGGTATACAGCGCGCCCGCCACACTCTTATGTACGAAGAACAGGTCTACAATACTGATAACAGACAATACAGACGTATCCTTAATGTTGATAATCAGGTTGTTGCCTATCTGCGGCATAATATTGCGGATGGCCTGGGGCAGAATGACATTTTTCATAGCCTGCACATGAGTCATACCGATGGCCTTGGCGCCCTCCATCTGACCGGGATCCACGGAAATGATACCGCCCCGGACGGACTCCGCCATATAGGCTCCCGTGTTAATGGATACCACCAGAAACGCAGCGGACCACATTCCCAGCTGAATATTAAATACCTGAGACAGGCCGTAGTAGATAAATACTGCCTGCACGATCATGGGCGTACCGCGGAACAGCTCCACGTAGGCCTTCAGGATGATTTTCACCACCCGCAGAAGCCCCCGCTTCGCGGCACTGTCGCGCTTCTTATCCACCGGGATAGTCTGCACTACGCCGACCACAAAGCCAATCAGACAGCCAATGGCCGTGGATACCAGCGCAATCACCAGCGTCGTTCCGGCTCCCTTCAGATAAGAAGCACCGTAGCGCTGAAGCAGGTATCCGATTCTCCCCAGAAAACTCATATTTGATATGGACATCTTATGTTCACAGCTCCCTTTTATTTTCCTAAAAATGTAACTGTTTCTTACGCTCACAGTTACGCCAAACTTTTCTCTGTAAATTTCGCGAAAGGGCGTATCTACGCCCTTTCAATTTTCCCATATTTTTACTTTACTCAGACAGCGGCTGTACGGAGATAGCTTCGTCCATCATGCTGTTGAAATCGTCAACGGTCATCGTAGCCAGTACGCTGTTGATACCGTCCAGAAGCTCGGTGTTACCCTTCTGTACAGAGATTCCGATGTTGATCTCCTCGTCAGAAACCGCGAAATCATCGTCTGTATCTGTGAAGTCCAGAAGCTTCAGATCCGGGTAAGCTACGCAGGCCGCCTTTGCGGTCGGCATATCGGTTACAACCAGGTCAGTACGTCCGCTCTCCAGAGCCACCAGCATAGCCGGTGCGGATTCCTGTGCAGGCTGAACATTTGCGTCCTTGATCTGCGGCAGGCATACATCATACCAGATGGTTCCCAGCTGGGAAGTACAGGTAGCGCCCTCGAAATCAGAAATACCCTTGGCGTCAGCCAGCGGTCCGTCCTGCTTTACCAGGCTGACTACGGATGCGTAGTAGTACGGGGTAGAGAAATCTACCATTTCCAGACGGTCAGATGTAATGGACTGGCCTGCGATAACGCAGTCTACCGTTCCGGACTGAACAGCTGGTACCAGGGAATCCCAGTCAAGCTTTACGATCTGCAGCTCATAGCCCAGCTCGTCCGCAATCTTCTTTGCCATCATGACATCGTAACCATATGCGTAATCGGAACTGTCGTTAATGGGAACGGCTCCGTTGGAATCATCCGGCTGAGTCCAGTTGTAGGGCGCGTAGCCGCACTCCATGGCTACCTTCAGAACCTTCTTCTCTCCTGTGGTATCTGCGGAAGCTGTCTCCTCAGCAGCTTCTGCCTTGGTGTCTGCTGCCGCAGGCTCCTCTGCCTTGGAACCGCAGGCGGTCAGGGATACAGCCAGTACAGCGGCTGCGGTCAGTGCGAATAATCTGTTTTTCATAATATGCTCCTCCTTGAATAAAAAAAGAGTTCCAGAAGGGTAGATCCTTACCTTTCTGAAACTCCGTTGTTTCTGGGGACATTATAGCCTGTCAAATGGCAGATTTCAAGGTTTTTTTACGGATTTTCGCGATTTTTCCATATTTTTCTCTATCCGGCCCGCTTTTTCAGGGCCGTAAGAATCTTTTTTTCCAATCTGGACACCTGCACCTGGGTCATCCCCAGCTCACCTGCCACCTGGGCCTGGGTCTTATCGCAAAAGAACCGGAGCAGAATCAGCCGCCGCTCCTTCGGCTCCAGCGTGTCCAGAAGCTGTCGGACCAGCATCCGCGTGAGCATCGCTTCCTGTTCGTCCTTTTTCTCCTCCACCCGATCCATGAGGCTCACGCCCTCGCCGTCTCCCTGGTAAATAATTTTGTGCAGGGATTCCACCTCACTGCAGCTGTCATAGGCCTGGGCCAGCTCCTCCGGCTCCACTCTGAGCCTGGCTGCCAGCTCCTCAAGCCCCGGCTCCTCGCCCTGCTCCATCAGAAGCTCTTCCCGAAGTCTTGCAGCCTTCACAGCCAGCTCCTTTAAGGAGCGGCTCACCTTAATGATACTGTCATCCCGGAGAAACCGCCTGATCTCCCCGGCTATCATCGGTACCGCATAGGTAGAGAACCGGACCTCATAGCTCAGATCAAAGCGCTCGATGGCCTTCATCAGACCGATGGCCCCAATCTGGGTCAAATCCTCGGCCTCCGCTCCTCTCCCCAGAAAACGGCGGACCACATGGTGGACAAGTCCCATATTTTCCTGTATCAGTGTCTCTCTTGCCTCTTTATCTCCGTCCTGCGATTTGAGAATCAATTCGGCGGTACGATCCATGGTTCAGTCCTTTCCTCTGCCGATTCGTTTCCGCAGGGTCACGCAGGTGCCTTTTCCCGGCTCCGACTCCACCAGTACTTCATCCATGAAGGCCTCCATAAAGAGAAAGCCC
>CAKROP010000294.1 GCA_934373375.1 uncultured Anaerosacchariphilus sp. | reverse complement strand
GGCCGGACCTGTTCCATTACGGCTCAGTACTTCGCGGCGAAGGCGGCGGTGGGAAGCAGTACCGCCATGCGAAAGGCCCGGTTTGAGCATCTGAACAGCTTTTCCTATAAAGAGTTGGACACCATCGGAACATCCACACTGATTACGCGGATTACCAGCGATATCAATCAGGTGCAGACCGGTATCAATCTGGTACTGCGTCTGTTCTTACGTTCTCCATTCATTGTGTTTGGAGCCATGGTCATGGCCTTTACCATTGATGTGAAGGCGGCGACGGTATTTGCAGGGGTTATCCCGGTACTGTTTATCGTGGTATTCGCGATTATGGGCATTACGATTCCCTGGTACCGGAAAGTGCAGAGCCAGCTGGATCAGGTGCTGCTTCACGTGCGGGAAAACCTGTCCGGTGTCCGCGTAGTACGGGCATTCAACCGGCAGCAGAATGAAATGGAGACGTTCCATCAGGATAGTACGACGCTTATGAACACCCAGCTTTTTGTGGGCCGGATTTCCGGACTTTTAAATCCCCTGACTTACGCGATTATCAATGCGGCGGTGATTCTGCTGGTATGGACCGGCGGCCGCCAGGTGGATGCGGGCATCTTAAGCCAGGGCCAGGTGGTGGCGCTGGTCAACTATATGTCCCAGATTCTGGTGGAGCTGATTAAGCTGGCCAATCTGATCATTAATGTAACCAAGTCTCTGGCCTGTCTGTCCCGTATCAATAAGATTCTGGATCAGGAAACGGGTATGACGGAAGGAACAGTCGAAGAACAGAAGCAGGAGAAGGGAGTTCCCTGCGTGGAATTTAAAAATGTCAGCATTATCTATGAGGAGGGCGCGGACGCGGCCCTGTCCCATGTGAGCTTCCGGGCTTATCCGGGCGAGACCATCGGCGTCATCGGCGGCACCGGTTCCGGAAAATCCACCCTTGTGAACCTGATTCCCCGTTTTTACGACGTGAGCGAGGGCGAGGTGTTGGTGGACGGTCGGAATGTACAGGATTACACCTATGAAGGACTGCGTGGGAAGGTGGGCGTGGTTCCCCAGAAGGCGGTATTGTTCTCCGGCACGATTCGGGAGAATCTTCAGTGGGGTAAGAAGGACGCCACGGACGAAGAACTGTACGCAGCTCTTGAGACTGCCCAGGGCCGTGAGATTGTGGAAAAGAAGGAAAAGGGTCTGGATACGGAAGTGCTGCAAAGTGGCCGAAACCTGTCCGGCGGACAGAGACAGCGTCTGACCATCGCAAGAGCGCTGGTGCGTGATCCGGAGATTCTGATTCTGGACGACAGCGCTTCTGCTCTGGATTTTGCTACGGACGCGAAGCTCCGGAAGGCTCTGCGGGAGCATAAAAAAGAAGCTACGGTCTTCCTAGTATCCCAGCGGGCGGCGACCATCCGGCAGGCGGATCGGATTATCGTACTGGACGACGGCGCGGTAGCGGGTATCGGAAAGCACGAAGAACTGTATCAGAATTGTGAAGTATATCGGGAGATCTGTAACTCCCAGGTTTCGGCAGAGGAGGAAAAAGCACATGAAGCGTAAATCCACATTAAAAAGAGTCCTTTGCTATATCGAAGGGTATCGACTGTATCTGCTGGCGTCCATTCTGCTGGCGGTTCTGACCGTGGCCCTGACCCTGTATGCGCCGATTCTCACCGGCGACGCCATCGATTTTATGATTGGAAAGGGTGCGGTAGACTTTGCGGCCCTCCTGAAGCTTCTGACGAAGCTGGGCGTGATTATCGGAGCTACCTCGGTGTTCCAGTGGCTCATGAATCTCTGCAACAACCACATCACTTATAAAGTCGTGATGGATGTGCGGACGGAAGCTTTTGACCATATGCAGGATCTGCCTTTGAGCTATATTGACAGCCATCCCCAGGGCGATATTGTGAGCCGCCTGATTGCGGATATCGACCAGTTTTCTGATGGCCTGCTGATGGGATTCACCCAGTTATTTACAGGCGTGATGACCATTCTGGGAACCCTGCTGTTCATGCTTTCGGTCAATGTAGGCATCACATTGGTAGTGGTCTGCATTACGCCGCTGTCCCTTCTGGTGGCCGGCTTTATCGCCAGACGGACCCACAGCATGTTCAAGCTTCAGTCTGAGACCAGAGGAGAGCTTACCGGACTGATTGATGAGATGGTAGGAAATCAGAAGGTGGTCAAGGCTTTTGGTCATGAAGAAGAAGCCATTGCGCAGTTTGATGAGATTAACCGGCAGCTTCAGAAGCACAGCCTGCGGGCGATTTTCTATTCATCGATTACCAACCCGGCGACCCGTTTTGTCAACAGTATGGTGTACGCGGGCGTGGGCGTGGCAGGCGCTTTCGCGGCCATCCGCGGAGCCTTGAGCGTAGGTCAGCTGTCCTGCTTCTTAAGCTACGCCAACCAGTATACCAAGCCTTTTAATGAGATCTCCGGCGTAGTTACCGAGCTTCAGAATGCCCTGGCCTGTGCGGAGCGTGTGTTTGACTTCATCGACCAGGAGCCCATGAGCGCCGATCCGGCGGACGGCCCCCATATCGAGAAGGCAGAAGGCAGCGTGGATCTGGAAAATGTGGCATTTTCCTATACCAGGGATCGGGAACTGATTAAAAACCTGAATCTGCATGTGGAGCCCGGTCAGAGAATTGCCATCGTCGGTCCCACCGGCTGCGGCAAGAGTACCCTGATTAACTTGCTGATGCGCTTCTACGATGTGGATGAGGGCTGCATCTCCGTGGATGACACGCCCATTCAGAAGCTGACCCGGGAAAACCTGCGGCAGCAGTACGGCATGGTGCTGCAGGAGACCTGGTTAAAATCTGCCACCGTCCGCGACAACATTTCCTATGGAAAGCCGGTCGCCACGGAGGAGGAGATTATCGAGGCGGCGAAAGCCTCCCACGCCCACAGCTTTATCCGGCGTCTGCCGAAGGGTTATGACACGGTGCTTTCCGAGGATGGAGGCAGCCTTTCTCAGGGACAGAAGCAGCTTCTGTGTATCGCCCGCGTCATGCTGTGCCTGCCGCCCATGCTGTTCCTGGATGAGGCCACATCCAGCATTGATACCCGTACGGAGCTGAAGATTCAAACTGCCTTCGCGAAAATGATGGAGGGCCGT
>CAKROP010000293.1 GCA_934373375.1 uncultured Anaerosacchariphilus sp. | reverse complement strand
GCCTCATCCGCCAGGGTGCCGGAATCAAAATTGCTGACAATCTTTTTCCCGTTCAATTCGGCCCGCCAGCCGTCCTGACCCTTCAGTTCTTCCGCATGGGCTGTAAGACTTCCGCCCGCCAGCATCACCAGTGCCATCGCAAGGCACAATACTTTTTTCTTCATCTTCTTGTACCCCCTCTTAATTTCCTGACACATTGGTAATCACATCGGAGATATCCACGCCCCAGGCACTCTTCACCGCGTCGGCCGCGTTATGGGTCTGCACCGCCTCAGCGGAAATGCTGATGTGGAACGTATACTGATCATATTCATAAGTAAAGGTATGGATGGTCACAGCGCCTCTCCCCTCCACTGTCTCGGTCATCTTATCCCGAATCGCCGGATCAATTCTCAGGTAATCGGAGAAATCCACGGATTCTCCTGCCTTCAGGACGCCGTTCAGATACCAGATGCTGCGCTCCGCTGTGGCGGCTCCCTTATCCTCCACCCAGCCGTTGCCATCCTGCACATGCAGGTCGATAAGCTTCGGATCCAGGGTGGTCTTCGGGACGCTGCCGCCCTCTTTATCGGTCCAGCTCTTTGTGACAATCACGCGTACCAGGCTGTCGATATTTCCACTGTTCTGAACGGTCAGCTTCTCGTCGTAATGCTTGCCCGGAACGATCTTTTCATTTTCTCCGAGCAGGTCCTGAAGCAGCTCCCGTTCTTCCTTTTCTACCATCCACTCGCCGTTCTTATCGTAATTCCGTTTGCTGATGGTCTGATCATTTTCCAGAAGGGTGATACCGATGCTGGACATCTCCACGCCCGCCACGTAATTCTCACTGTAGTAGGTCAGCGCCGCTCTGGTGCTTCCCACGGTGCTTCCCAGAAGCAGGAGCGCTGCCGCGCCCAGGAGCAGGGCCGTCTTTTTCGGAAATGTGTTCTTTTTCTTCTTCATTTGCCCGTCCTCCTTTAATTTTCTGCTGTCTTCTCAAACCGTGCCGGTCCGTTGGGGAGCAGTGCCCCGTTCTCGTCGTAGCTTTCCGGAGCGCACTCCTGAACTACGATGACGTTCAGGTCTTTTTCATCCGTCAGGTCATTAAAGAGATCTGCCGGAATCTTAATATTCAAGGTTCCCGTAGTCTCGCCCGGCTGAACCAGGTCGCTGTAGTACCACCAGTAATCGTCGCCGCCGTTGGTCCATTTTCTGGAACCGCCGTCTTTATAGGTCAGCGTATATTCGCTTCCCGCAAATGCGGTAACCCGGACATAGCAGGCATAATCACCGGTATTTTCTATGGATACGATTTTCATGCCATCCTCTACTTCCTCGTGGATCTCTGTCTTCGTCGCACCCATCTCAAAAAGCACACCGCCGGAAGCCTCTGTATAGGTTGTAAAATACGCGTAAGCGCTTCCCACGGACGCGCCGCCCACCAGCACCAGACCTGCCGCCGCGAGGCAAAGGGCTTTTTTACTCAGTTTTTTCATCCTTAGTTCACCTCCGGTTTGATGTCATTTCGACAGTCTACGGTGTCTCCATTTTTATAGAAGGTATTGACCACGCCTGAGCCGCCGTTCTGACGTTTATCATAGTCATTCGTGAAGCTTACGGAGTTCGGCGTATAAGGCTCCTTCTCTGCCGGTTCTTTCTCGCCTGTTACCTTCCAGTCGCTGTTCGGATTGGCGGTGATGGTCGTCTTCTGGATCGCGTCCGTGGTCAGGAAATAGCTGGCGCCGGTATAGACCTCGGTCACCGTTACCTCCGCTCCTGCCGGAAGATCCGTGATAAGCAGGGACTGTCTTCCTGTATTATCAAAGGAAAGCTTGTATACATTGCTGCTGGTGGTTCCGTCCGGATTCGCCACAGACACCCTATATACGAAATACGCGCCGCCCAGGGACGCATTGTAGCCGATCAGATCCTTGACAATCTCCAGATCCCCAAGACGCCCCTGCCGCTCCGGCTTCAGGCCGACTGCATTGTCACCGGTCAGATTATAAACCCAGGCGTCGCTGCCGGTGGTATAGACGTAATTGTTTGGCACGGAAATCAGATACGGATTAAAGCTGTAGATATAGCTGTCTGTCACCACATCGTCCACCAGCACCAGGTAAAGCCCCAGCTCCATTGGCGACTCCATTCTTATGCTGTCACTGTCTTTTGCTTTGACTGCCCGGTAATTTTCCGTCGTCCCTGCTGCCAGCCCCGCCGCTGTGGCCGCCATTGTGGTCCATTCCTCTGTCTTTGTATCGCTGTTTACCTGCTCCACGCCCAGGGTGGTGTAACCGTCCTTCGCCTTATACGCGCCGGTCTCGGTGATATCCGCCACCTGATACAGTTTTACGGTCATAGGCAGCTTAGACAGTTCCTCATTATAGTCCGCTTTTTTCTCATCCGGATTCGCAGGCTCCGGGTACACATTCTTCGCCAGCTTGAACTCGATGCTGCCTTTCTGGGACAGATCCACCGGCAACGCCGCGTACGCGCTCGGAAGCTTCAGGCCTGCCAGCGTCAGTGCCAGCGCCAGAATGCACGCTCCTCCCATCTTCACCCTCTTATTCATCATCGCGTTTTCCTCCTTGCTTTTTGTGTCTTCCAAACAGGAATTTCATGATTAATATCACCAGTATGGTCACAGACAGTCCCATTATCAGATAGAGCATATAATAATTCTGCACTGCCTGAACCATGGTCTCTGCCACTGTATTCTGCACTTCTTCCTCTCCGGTATAAGGTACTCTCGTTCCCCTCACCAGAAGGCGGTGGGAATTGACTCCATAGGGCGTACAGGTAAATAATGTCACCTGATCCGCGTCCGGATCCACCTTCATGGCTTCTGTCAGCGTCTCCATATCGTCTTTCTCTACCATGGGAAGAATCTGATCCACTTCATAGGCCAGCACCTCGTCCAGCATATGAATGTAAAATTTATCTCCCGGCTGCAGCTGATCGATGTCTGTAAAAAGCCGCGCGCTGGGCAATCCCCGGTGGGCTGCCAGTACAGAATGGCTTCCTTCTCCGCCAATGGGAAGCTTCGTGCCGTTCAGATGGCCGACGCCGGTCTGCAGCACATCTTTGATCGTGCCGAGTTCCTCGCCCTCTTCGGTCACTGCGCGCATCCCGATCAGATC
>CAKROP010000292.1 GCA_934373375.1 uncultured Anaerosacchariphilus sp. | reverse complement strand
GGGCAGAGACAGCTGGTTCTGATGGCCCGGGCCCTGGCCCAGGATACGCCGGTGCTGATTCTGGATGAGCCCACCTCGGCCCTGGATTTCAAAAATCAGCTGAAGGTCTTTGAGATTCTGCGGACATTGGCAGCAAAGGGAAAGCTGATTCTGGCCTGTACCCACGATCCCAATCATGTGAAATGGTTCTGCGACCAGGTGCTGATCCTGAAGGAGGGAGAAGTCATGGCCCGGGGAGCAGTGAGCGATACGCTGACCCAGCCTTGCCTGGAAAGTCTGTACGGACAGATCTGTCAGCTGCAGAACGATGTGATTATTCCAAAAAGGAATGCGTGTGCGTAGAAAAACGGGATAGTTAAAAAGGCAGAAAGAACCCCCGCTGGGGCTTGCGGGGAGCCGGAAGATTTGTTAAGCTTGAACCATCCCAATTATAAACATTCTATTCGAAAAGACACAAAGAGAATCGTGTTCGGAAAACACGGTTCTTTTTGGCTGAACTGACAGGGGACAGATCGGATAGAACAGGAAAGGAAATTAACCCATGGAAATCCGACAGCTCCGCTGCTTCGTAACCTGCGTGGAGGCAGGCTCCTTTACGGCAGCGTCAGAACTTTTATACACCACCCAGTCCTCAGTCAGTAAGACCATTCACGCCATGGAGCATCAGCTTCAGACAGAGCTTTTTGAGCGGACAGGAAGGGGCATCCGGCTGACAGCCCGGGGACAGGAGCTTTATAACTATGCGGTCAACGTGCTGGATACTATGGAGCAGATCGAGCAGCTGGCCGGGAAAAGTCCGGTGCGCAGTCTGAAGGTATCGGTGAATCCGTCCTCCTGGATGGAAGCGGCGTTTACGGAGTTTTACGAGCGCGCATACCAGAAGGGCGACTATTATGAATACTTTGAGGGAAATGTCCGGGATGTCATCGAGCGGGTACAGAAAGGGCAGGATGATCTGGGCTTTATTTATCTGCTGAAGGAGCAGAGCGCCTCCGCCCAGTTTCTGATGCGGAAGTACCAGCTGCAGTTTGAGCCCCTGAAACGGATTCAGCTGATGCTGTACGGCGGAAAAAAGGTACGGAACTTTCCGCCGGAGGGAGGAGAACTGCATCTGGTTCAGGGAAGCCAGACAGAGGTGCGGCCGGAGGATGTGCTGCGCCTGGGAGCCATAGAGGGCATTTCCCTGGAATCGCCGCAGACATCTGTGACTACCAATAGCGGATCGCTGCTCCGCCATCTGCTGGAGCATTCAGATCTCTGGAACTTAAGCAGTGAAAGCCTGGATGGAACTTACAGCGGTACCGAGGGAATCCTACTGGGAGGAAAAGAAAATGAAGTAGTGTTCGGCTGTGTCAGCAGAAACGAGGAACAGCTGGGCAAACTGGAGAAGGAATTTATCGCATATGTAAGGAAAAAACTGGATAATTCCGAAAAGGAATGAAAATACAGGAAAAACAGGAATACGTAACAACCCCGCCGGGGGCTTGTGAAAAAAACATTCCTGCCTTACAATTTTATCAGAGAATAAAAATGTCCGAAATTCGATATTTAGATTTTCGGGCATTTTTATTGTGGAAAGGATTGCAATACATGAGAAATTATGTCTTAAAAAGACTTTTGCAGCTTATTCCGATTCTGTTGGTTATTACGTTTCTGTCCTTTGGCATGATGCGGCTGGCGGGCAGCGACGCAGTATTGCAGAAGATGGAGAATACCGGCATGGTGGTGTCCCAGGAGGTCATCGACAGGGCCAGGGCGGAGCTTGGATTGGATAAGCCTTTTCTGACCCAGTACTTTGTGTGGTTGAAAAATTTGCTTCACGGCGATATGGGGACCAGCTATATCTCCGGAAAAGAGGTATTTCCCACCTTCCTGTCGAAGCTTCCGGCGACCCTGCTTCTGACGGTGGTATCCATCGGGCTGACCATCGTAATTTCCATTCCCCTGGGCGTGCTGGCGGCGGTAAGGCAGAACCGGTTTACGGATTATCTGATTCGTTTTTGCAGCTTTATCGGCAACAGTATGCCGAATTTTTTTGTGGCGCTGCTGATGATGTTCTTTTTCTCCATCCGGCTTGGCTGGTTTCCTGTGATCTCAGACGGTGTCAGTGTGAAAAACGCAGCGCTTCCGGCCTTTACCCTGGCCATCGCCATGTCGGCCAAGTATCTCAGACAGGTACGGGCTACGGTACTGGATGAATTGGGAAAGAGCTATGTGACGGGAGCCAGGGCCAGAGGCGTGCGATTTTCAGTAACGCTGGTAAGAAGCGTATTGAAAGCTTCGCTGGTTACGATTATCACACTGCTGACACTCTCCATCGGAAGCCTGCTGGGCGGCACGGCCATCGTAGAATCCATCTTCCTGTGGGACGGCGTCGGAAAGCTTGCAGTGGACGCCATCAGCATGCGCGACTATCCGATGATACAGGCCTATGTCATGTGGATGGCAATCATCTACGTTTGTATCAACCTGATTACGGATTTGTCCTACCGTTTTTTGGATCCGAGAATCCGACTGGGAGGGATGGAAGTATGAGCACGCCAGAGAAAAAACGGATTCACGGCAGGCTGATTTTCTTTTCCGTGCTGGCTCTGGGACTTCTGTTTGTGGCGGTGTTTGCGGACAGGCTTACCCCTTTTGACCCCAACGCCCAGGATTTGAGCGCGTCTCTCCAGGCGCCGGGCGGCATCCATCTGGCGGGAACCGATCGGTTTGGCCGGGATCTGTTTTCCAGGATTCTGGTGGGACTTCGGACCAGTCTTCTGGCGACGCTGACTCTTGTGGCGGTGATTACCGTAGTGGGAACGGTTCTGGGCGTGCTGGCCGGTTACCTAGGCGGCGCTCTGGATGCGGTACTGATGCGGATCTCCGATGTCTGCCTGGCCTTCCCGGGACTGGTATTTGCCATGGCGATTGCCGCTCTTTTAAATGGCGGCATCGGCAACGCAGTACTGGCGCTGGCGCTGATCAGCTGGCCAAAATACGCCCGGATCTCCCGGAGTCAGACGCTGACGGTGAAGAACAGTAACTACATTGCTGCAGTTCGGCTTTCCGGCACAGGGACGGTGAAGATGATCGGAAAACATATTTTGCCGAATATTCTGGGACCGGTACTGGTG
>CAKROP010000291.1 GCA_934373375.1 uncultured Anaerosacchariphilus sp. | reverse complement strand
AAGTGACTCTCTGCAATGTATTGGAAGAAAATGGAACGTTCAAAGAAATCGCAGAGCACACCGGTTATTTCGCGTGGAAGCTTCCGGCGGCGGAGCCGGGCGGCAAACCGGAGCTTCGGAAGCTGAAGGGCGATGTGAAATTCGATCAAGTGGTCTTTGGCTATGTGCCGGGAAAGCATATTTTAAATGGGATCTCCCTGTATGCCAAGCCGGGTCAGAAGATTGCGTTCGTGGGCAGCACCGGAGCCGGGAAGACCACGATTATCAATCTGATTAACCGGTTTTATGAGATTGAGTCGGGAACCATCACCTACGACGGCATCGACATTCGGCGGATTCGAAAAGATGATCTGCGCCATTCCCTGGCTATGGTTATCCAGGAGACCCATCTGTTTACCGGAACCATTGCCGATAATATCCGTTATGGAAAGCTTAATGCCACCGACGAGGAGGTGCGGGAGGCAGCCCGGATTGCCAATGCGGATTCCTTTATCCGGCGTCTTCCGGACGGCTATGACACCATGCTTTACAGCGACGGCAGCAATCTGTCCCAGGGGCAGCGGCAGCTCATCGCCATTGCCCGTGCGGCCATCGCGAAGCCGCCGGTGCTGATCCTCGACGAGGCCACCAGCTCCATCGATACCAGAACGGAGCGGCTCATCGAGAAGGGCATGGATGCTATTATGGATGGCCGGACGGTCTTTGTCATTGCCCACCGGCTTTCCACAGTCCGTAATTCCAAGGCTATCATGGTGCTGGAGAAGGGTGAAATCATCGAGCGGGGCGATCACGAAGCGCTGCTTGCGGACAAAGGAAGGTATTACCAGCTGTATACCGGACAGTTTGAACTGGAATAAACTGGGAAAAAGACAAATTGTATACAAACAGGATTTCCAAAATCTGGATGATGCAGAGAAAGGATATCCTGTTTTTTTACGATGTAGATGTAGAAATAATCTTTTTTTGTTCTGAAATTCCGGTAAAAACAGAATTGTACTGAAAAAAGAACTGGAATATGGTTCAATTCTGCGCTAGAATAAAGTGATCATAAATATAGTGTTCTCGATACAAATTTAACAATATTGTCAAAAAAATCTCGAAATTGATCTAAGATTGTCTATTTTTTATCTAAAGTTGTATATCAAATCCAAGTATGATAAAGTAAATACGAGACAAATGCTACAAAAGCATGAAGGAAGGAAAAAGCATATGTTCAAGAAGACATTTAAGGGCGGCGTGCATCCGGACGACGGAAAGCGCTACGCCAAGGACGCGTCTTACCGTACCTATCTTCCCCAGGGCGAACTGGTATTTCCCATGAGTCAGCATATTGGAAAACCGGCGAAGCCTGTGGTAAAGAAGGGCGACATGGTGCTGGCAGGCCAGCTGATCGGCGAAGCGGACGGCTTCGTATCGGCGAACATCGTCAGCTCCTGTTCCGGAACGGTAAAGGCTGTTGAGAACAGAAGAACAGCATCCGGTGCGAAGGTAATGTCCGTAGTGATCGAGAATGACGGACAGTACACATTGGCAGAGGGCATCGGCGCTGAGCGTGATTACAAGACACTTGGCAAAGAAGAAATTCTCGGAAGTATACAGAAAGCAGGTATCGTGGGAATGGGAGGAGCCGGATTCCCGGTTCATGTGAAGCTGGCTCCGAAAAATGCGGATGAGATTCGCTATATCATCGCCAACGGCGCGGAGTGCGAGCCCTATATCACCTGCGACGATCAGCTTATGCGGACAAAGAGCGTGGAGCTGGCGGAAGGTATGAGGATTCTTCTGAAGCTGTTCCCGGCGGCAGAGGGTGTCTTCCTGATTGAAGAAAATAAACCGGAAGCTATCGCGGCCATGGAAAAGGCCTGCGCAGGCGATGAGAAGCTAAAGGTTCACGCGGCGAAATGCAAGTACCCCCAGGGCGGCGAGCGTTCCATTATCCAGGTCATCGCAGGTATTGACCTGAAGCTTGGCATGCTCCCGGCGGACGCGGGCTGCGTGGTAGACAATGTGGCGACCATGTACGCCATTTATCAGGCTGTATGCAAGTCTACGCCATTGATGGAGCGTGGCTTTACTGTATCCGGTGATGTGGTCAAGGAGCCCTGCAACCTGATTGTGAAAATCGGAACGAATATGGCGGAGGTTCTGGAGGCTGCAGGCGGCATCCGGGATGGAAAGGAAGCGCAGAAGCTTTTAAGCGGCGGCCCGATGATGGGTATGGCGCTGGCTGATTTGAATGTGCCGATTTGCAAGAATAATAACGCGCTGACCGTGCTGGGCGAGGATCCGGTGGCACTGGCAGAGCAGCAGGAGACGGCGTGTCTGCGCTGTGGCCGCTGTACGAGAGTCTGTCCCTTAGGACTGTCTCCCCAGGAAATGATGGACGCGGCCAAGAGAAAACGCTTCGTCCGTTATGAGAAGAAGCTGTACGGTCTGGAGTGTATCGCCTGCGGTTCCTGTACCTATGTCTGTCCGGCCAAGCGGCCCCTGATGCAGACCTTCAAGCAGACCAAGGCGGAGATTATGGCGAAGAAGAGAGCCGCGCAGGCGCAGCAGGGAGGTGCGAAGAAATGAGTAAACTGATGAATGTATCCTCCAGCCCCCATGTGCGGAGTAAGCTCACTACCAGACATGTCATGTGCGACGTGATTCTGGCCCTTCTTCCGGCGACGGTCATGGGTGTATATCATTTCGGATTTTCCGCGCTGGCGACGATTCTTACGTCCATCGCGGCGGCGGTCCTGACGGAGTTTTTATTTGATAAGGCAACCGGAAGAGAGAATACGATTACGGACTGCAGTGCCATTGTCACAGGACTTCTCCTGGCGCTCTGCCTTCCGAACGGTGTTCCCCTTTACATACCGGTTCTCGGAAGCGTATTTGCGATTCTGTTTACAAAATGCTGCTTCGGCGGTCTGGGCCATAACTTTATGAACCCGGCCCTGTCCGGACGATGCTTTCTGCTGATTTCCTTTGCAAGCGTCATGTCCACCTATACGGTAGACGGAGTCAGCAGCGCTACGCCGCTGGCAGATCTGGCGGCAGGCAATGCAGTGAGCCTGGTACAGACCTTTTTAGGATCCAATAACGGCGTCATCGGCTGTTCCACAGCGGGACTCCTGCTTGGCGGTATCTCTCTGCTGATCG
>CAKROP010000290.1 GCA_934373375.1 uncultured Anaerosacchariphilus sp. | reverse complement strand
CTGTCTGGCTTGCTCCGGTACCTGATTAAAATCCAGCAATTCATGCAGGCTTCTGGCACCATCCCAGGGTTCGTCGCCAAGATAAATCACAAAGGTAACCTCCGGCGTCAGCCTATCATCCTTGCGGAATCTGGACAGATATTCATCCCTTGAAAGCGTGATCCCAGATTGCCGCAGTTTTCCTGCTATCAGCTTTCTCTGGCGCAGGTAACCCAACACATCCATATCCATCACCCGAAGCGGCATGACATAATCTACATGCTCCTGCAGTTCCGCTCCGATAATCAAATGTATTTTCAGGCCCTTTGCTTCCTTGGAAATATCGCGGTAACGATGTCGCACCCGTTTCCGCCCCCGCCCGCTACTGTGTTCCTGCCTCCGATCCACATCCGTAAGCTCCTCCGCCTTCAGATATGTTTCTCCGCCAAATAACAGCCCATTGGCAAGCTCCGCAAAACGCCGGTTCTGATTACAGTATTCAAGCAGCGCATCCTCTTGTTTTCCCATTGATATCCTCCTTTATTTTACATTGGTTAATACAAAAATGCAATTATCCTCTTCGGATTCTATCTTTGGTAAGATCATGTTCTGGAATTTCGGAGAGAAGCTCTCCTGATGAAGTTGCAGATTTATGATAGATTTATGATATCACATTTGGTAATTTTTGTCAATTGTTTTTGACGAAGCAAAACGTATTTCCCGCGATCCTGACGTCAAGGGTTATACCAGTATGGACGAACTCTTAAAGGCACTCGACGAATAAGTGTATACCGTCAATTTCACATGCTGATATTTTTAAAATGTAATTTTATATGACAAAAAGGAATGAAAATGCGAATGTTCTTCATTTTCATTCCTTTTTTATTTCTACGCTATCGCAGTCTCTGCTGCTTCCACTCCTTTCATCTCCTTCTCCGTCACCACTCGGTCATACCGCCATGCCGACAGCACCATTCCCGCTGCCAGCGCGGTAATAGTGATACTGCTCCAGCCTTCGGCCAGGAATGGGAGGTTGGAGAAATGACTGAACTGGTAGCCCAGGTTTTCCACCAGATAAATCAGAGTCTCCAGGGTCAGGAGTGTACTGCAGGATAGGGCTATGGTGCGGCCCAGACGGTTCCGGATCCGGAAGGTCAGAAAAAGCAGGGCGGTCGGGAGGCTGATGGAAAGCAATATCAGCGCCGCAGCCGGGATTCGCCCGTAACGGAGCACCCACCAGGCAACCCGGTAATTGCTCCGGTATTTATCCGGAAGAATCTTTTCCAGGGTCGGGTGCTCCAGAAACTGAAGCCGGTATTCCCGGTAGGCCGCGAAGCTGGAAAATGGGCTCTCCTCCACGGACGTCTCGCCGATGCGCTGATCCTTCCAGTGTCCGGCCCCATTTTCCCCATAATACCATTCGCTGGTGCCGTAGTTCAAAAGCTCCTCTCTGCTAAGCTGTACCTCCCCAAAATTCTCCGCCCGGCTGAGAAGCTCCCGGATCAGCATGTTATTATAACTGGCATCCCAGGCCGTGGAGTGAGCCGCGTAAGTCTCCGGATGGATACAGCGGTTCCAGAGCTCCCGCGTCTGGCTTCCCGGCGCAGCCCAGAAGGTCAAAAGTACCACAAAGCCCACTATGGAAGCCGCTGCGGCCTTTCCTCTCAACCCGCCAAACCAGCCACTGCCCGCCAGATACAGCTCCGTTCCCAGACAGGTCAGAAGCAAAACCAGCACCGGAATCCAGAACCCGCCGGGCCGGAAGCCCCGGGACAGACGAAGGGCAGCCAGATAAACTGACTGCGCCAGGGTAAGGAGCGCGATGGTCCGATATCCTCCGGCCCGTCTTCGATACAGCCAGACCGCCGACACCGGGACGCCAAGTCCCAGAATCAGCACCTGGAAACCGGAGCTGTACAACCGATAAAGCGTCATATTTTCAGAGCCATAGCCTGCAAGCAGCCTCTGACAAAAGCCGCCCACTGCCAGCACGCCGCAGAAACTCCCCATGGTGGCTACTATCATTCCGGCATTTTTCAGTAAAAACGGATACCCCTGATACATCACAAGTAAAAGGAGCGCAAGCCCCCAGATATAACAGGTTCCATCTGAAAGGCTGTAAATCAGATCCGGCAGACTGCTGAAACTTTCCGTGGGCAGCACCAGTTCCGTAAGCCCAATCACCAGCAAAATCCCGATGATTCCAAGCAGTGGCCAGGCCGTCCGCACCCGATGCTGACGGTTCAATTCCATGCCGATGACGTCCGGCTCACCCATATCCCGGATGGCCCGGCCAAGCGCCTCTTCCTCCGGCAGCCCATATCCTCGGTAGTCCTCCGCCTTGTCTTCAATGTGCCCCCGCAGCTCCTCGTTAATCTCCGCATGGCAGAGCCTGCAGGCGATCTGCTCATCCACCGCTTCCAAAAATGCGTCAATCTTATCCTGCAAAACCTACGCCTCCCTTCAGCACATTCCGGACGGCCCGCTCGTACTCCTGCCATTCCTGCTGCTTGGACTTCAATAACTTTCCGCCGCTCTTCGTCAGATGGTAATACTTCCGCTTCCGGCCATTTTCCGCGCACTGCTCATAGCTCTCCACTGCGCCCTGCTCCTCCAGACTATGGAGAATCGGGTAGAGGGTTCCCTCCTTCAGGGAAAAGACCCGAGCGCTCCGCTCTTCCAGCAGCCGGATCATCTGGTAGCCGTACAGGTCGCCCTCCTCCAGGAGCTTCAGCACCAGCATCGACGTGCTGACCGCCATCATTTTCTTGTCCATGGGAAATTCCTCCTTTTCCACTTTCTCGTTTCCAAAATAATACCTAGATTTTCTATGTTTTTAGATTACATAGGAAATCTAGGTATGTCAAGGAACATTTTATCGTTTTCACAAAAAAAGCACCGTAAATCGTCTCTCCGACAATTATACGGTGCTTCCGCTTTCTTTATTATATTTCAAGCAATTTTTGAACTTTATTCCGCGTGGAACGGCTTTACATCCTTTACCGCTTCCTTCACGCTGATTTCTTTATCGTTCTCGTCGATGTCAAGCAGATGATACCGGTCATTTCCCATCCCCAGCTCTTTCATGTAGGTGAGCTGACGCAGGCCGTGGCGGGTCTCCATGCGCTCTACCAGGGCGTGATGGTCATGCTCGCTCAGGGCGTATACCAGATCTAC
>CAKROP010000289.1 GCA_934373375.1 uncultured Anaerosacchariphilus sp. | reverse complement strand
GTTTAAGATCTACATCAGCGCTCTGACGCAGCTGAATGTAGATGAGCACAATCGGATCCCGACTACCGATGGCAGACTCATCCGCCGTATGGTCCGGGACGCGCGGACACGCGGAGCCAGCGCAGCCCGCACCATTTCCATGTGGCCTTCGGTCCGCAGAGGCGAGGAGGAGAATATCTTCCCCTACCAGGAGGAGGCGGATGTGGTATTTAATTCTGCATTGATTTATGAGCTTTCGGTTCTGAAGCAGTATGCGGAGCCGCTGCTTTTCGGCATCGACCGGGAAGCACCGGAGTATCTGGAGGCCAAGCGGCTTTTGAAGTTCCTGGATTATTTCCTGGGAGTAGACAGTACGAATATTCCGGATAACTCGCTGGTGCGGGAGTTTATTGGGGGCGGGTGCTTCCGGTTATAAGGGAAAAACCGTTCGTGGCAGACGGACGGCAGGAAAATCAATTTTCCACGTTCGAGGCGACCTAGCCTCTCCTTAGGAAATTTGATTTTCCAGCCTGTTGGCTGGCCGGGAGAGAGAACGGCAGGTTTTTTAGGGGATTTACGCTGTGGTGAGCGTAGGTCCCTTTTTAGATCGCGAGGGCGGACGCACGGAAAATGGGATTTTCCTAACTGACTTATGGTGCAATAAATACCTTCTTTTTCGGTGCAATGCACAAAAATTTTCGGTTCATTTTGTACAATCCACCAATTGACACCCACCCATCCCCATGCTACTATAATGTCGTCTTGTGAATACGTATTCACAAACATAAACACTGGATTTAACAAGTGTTACAGCATAGAAGAAAACCACATCGACAGGAGAGATAACCTATGATTACAATGACCGAGATCGCCCGCCTCACCGGCGTGTCGCAGCCTACCGTATCCCGGGTACTGAACGGCAACACTTCCGTGAACCCGGAGGTGCGGGAAAAGGTGCTGGCCTGCGCCAGAGAGCATAATTTTCAACCCAATGCCATGGCCCGGGGGCTGGTGGGCAGCGGAACCAAGCTCATCGGAGTGGTGCTGACCGATATCTCCAACTCCTTTTTCGCGGATTTGGAGAAATACATGGAGCAGGCGGCGAGAAAAAAGGGCTACAGTCTGATTCTGTTTAACTCGGATTACGATCGGGAGAAGGAAAAACACTGTCTGGACGTCATGCAGCGCTACCGAGTGGACGGCCTGATTATCGTGCCGGTGGCAGAGCATGACGCCGCGTTCCGGGAAGACATCAAAGCCCTGGATATTCCGTCTGTGGCTATTACCCGGGAGACCGACCAGATGGACTGTGTCTACATTGAGCATGCGGAAGCAGGCGCACAGGTGGCGGAGCATCTGAAAAGCGTCGGCTGCGAACACTATATCTTTGTGGGAACGACTGAGGATAAAAAGTATCTGGGCTTCGCAGAGAGGATGAAGGAAACGGATCCGTGTTTTGAGCAGAAACTGACCCTGATAGAGACAAAGAATTCACGGGAAATGGAAGGCATTTTGAAGGCTCATTTTGACACACATCCGGGAAAAACCGGTATCTTCGCTTATAATGACCGCCGTGCCGTACAGGTTCACGGCATTTTGCAGAAGCTTGGTATCTCGATGCCGGGGCGTGCAGCCCTGGTGGGCTTCGATAACACCTATACTTGCGAGTACCTGTACCCGGCCCTGTCCAGCGTCTCCCAGCCAAACCGGGAGATGGCGGAAGAGGCCGTGAACATCCTGATAAAGAACATCGAACAGCCGGATGGCAGAGAGCGCGTGGCTCATCCCATGCGGGCGCAGGTTATCGTCCGGGAAAGTTCAGAGATTTCAGAAAAGGAGAGAACGAAATGAACGCACTGCATCGCACCTGGGAAAAACTGATTTCCCAGACCCTGAAGGAAGCGGAAACTCTGCCGGAGCGCTGGCGCCCGGCCTTTCATATCGCCCCGCCGGTGGGATGGCTCAACGATCCGAACGGACTCTGTCAGTACAAGGGTGTCTACCATGCCTTTTACCAGTATTCTCCATTTGAGGAAAAGGGCGGCCTGAAGTTTTGGGCTCACTGCACCAGCACGGACCTGCTGCACTGGAAGCTGGAGAACGTTCCCCTTTCCCCGGATCAGCCCTATGATTGCCATGGCGTCTACTCCGGATCGGCAGTCATTGAGGACGACCACATATATCTCTATTACACGGGAAATGTGAAAGAGATAGGCGATTACGACTACATCAATCAGGGCCGCCAGGCCAACACAGTCCGGGCTGTGAGCCGGGACGGCGTCTGCTTTGACCGGAAGGAGCTGCTCCTGACCAACGCCGATTATCCCCTGGATCTGACCTGCCATGTACGGGATCCGAAGGTGTGGAAGAAGAATGGCCGCTGGTACATGGTACAGGGCGCCCGTACCAAAGAGGATCAGGGCGTGGTGCTTCTCTTTACTTCCGGCGACGGCGTCAAATGGTTCTGCACCCACCGGCTCAAATCTCCGAAGCCCTTCGGCTTTATGTGGGAATGTCCGGATCTGTACGAGGTGGACGGACACACGGTTTTAAGCATTTCCCCCCAGGGCGTGGAAGCGGACGGTTTGAAATACAACAACGTCTATCAGAGTGTCACCACCTTTCTGGATGGCGATTTCCGCACCACTTCGGTGAGCGGTGAATTCCGGGAGCTGGACGGCGGCTTTGATTTCTACGCGCCCCAGACCTTCGAGACTGAGGACGGCCGCCGCATCGAAATCGGCTGGATGGGCATGGCGGATGTGGATGCTTATTACACGAACCGCACCACCGAGGACGGCTGGCAGCATGTGCTGACCCTGCCGCGGGAGCTGTCTGTGAAGGACGGCGTGCTCTGCCAGAATCCCATCCGGGAGCTGGATGCTTATTGGACAGCGGAGCAGTCCTTTGCAAATGATTTCGCAGGCAGTATGGGAAAGTCCTTTGAAATCGAACTTCCGGATTTAAATAACCTGGAAGAAAATGTAAAAATCACACTGGCGGAGCATCTGTGGCTGACCTGGGACAGCCGGGAGCAGATTTTCCGCATGGAATTTAAAGATAACTTATTGGGATCAGGCCGTACAATGCGCGGACGTGAAATGACGAGACTGACAGATATGAGAGTGATTGTGGACGCATCCTGCGTGGAGGTGTTCCTAAACGGCGGTAAGGATGTATT
>CAKROP010000288.1 GCA_934373375.1 uncultured Anaerosacchariphilus sp. | reverse complement strand
ATAGTTTTGAAGGTACAAAGCTAAGAGTTATACAGAAATGTATAGCTCTTTTTTTCTGTACTTTATCTGAATTTTGTAGTAAACTAGAAAAGAATAGTGCGACACAAATGAGGAGTGAACATTATGATAGCGATTATTGATTATGATGCGGGCAACCTGCGCAGTGTGGAAAAAGCGTTGTTGTCGCTTGGTGAAGAGGTTCTGGTGACCCGGGACCGGGAAGAGCTTCTTGCGGCGGATAAGGTGATTCTTCCCGGTGTGGGCAATTTCGGCGATGCCATGGAGAAGTTAAAGGCTTATGGACTGGTTCCGGTGATTCAGGAGCTGGCAGAGAGGGGAAAACCATTCTTAGGCATCTGCCTGGGGCTGCAGCTCTTGTTTGAGCGAAGTGACGAGGCACCCGGCGTGGAAGGACTTGGAATCCTGAAGGGCGAGATATTACGAATTCCGGATAAAGAAGGCTTAAAAGTACCTCATATCGGATGGAATTCCCTGCACCTGCAGAATGAAGGCCGGCTGTTCCGGGATTTGCCCGAGGGATCCTATGTGTATTTTGTCCATTCCTATTATCTGAAGGCTGCGGATCTGCAGATCGTAAAGGCCGCCACTGAGTACGGCGTGACCATCGATGCCTCCGTGGAGCAGGGCAATGTGTTTGCCTGCCAGTTCCATCCTGAGAAGAGCAGCCGGGTGGGGCTTAGAATACTGGAAAATTTCGCGAAGCTGGAGGGTTAGGCTATGTTTACAAAACGAATCATTCCCTGCCTGGATGTACACGCTGGCCGTGTGGTGAAGGGCGTTAATTTCGTAAACCTGAGGGACGCCGGCGATCCAGTGGAAATTGCGGCAGCCTATGACGCGGCGGGAGCGGACGAGCTGGTATTTCTGGATATCACAGCCTCTTCCGACGCGCGTAATACGGTCGTGGAGATGGTACGCCGGGTGGCTGAGAAGGTGTTTATTCCTTTTACGGTAGGCGGCGGTATCCGTACGGTGGACGACTTCAAGGCGCTGCTGCGGGAGGGCGCAGATAAAATTTCTGTGAACAGCGCGGCGATTATGCGGCCGGAGCTCATCAGCGAAGCGGCGGACAAGTTCGGCAGCCAGTGCGTGGTGGTGGCCATCGACGCCAAGCGGCGGGCAGACGGCGGATGGAACATCTATAAAAACGGTGGCCGTGTGGATATGGGCATCGACGCGGTAGAGTGGGCCATGAAGGCCGATCGGCTTGGCGCAGGCGAGATCCTGCTGACCAGTATGGACTGCGACGGCACTAAGAACGGCTACGATCTTGAGCTGACCCGTACCATCGCAGAGAATGTGTCCATTCCGGTCATTGCATCCGGCGGCGCGGGAACGAAGGAACATTTCTACGACGCGCTGACGGAAGGCAAGGCGGACGCTGTGCTGGCGGCTTCCCTGTTCCATTATAAAGAGCTGGAAATCCGCGAACTGAAGGAGTACCTGCGTGGACGTGACGTATCCGTTCGACTATAAAAGTGACTTTTAATTCAATATACAGATTTTTACAGGAGACAAAGCTATCATGTCAATGATTCAAAACGACTGGCTTGCGCCGTTGAAACCGGAATTCAGCAAGCCCTATTACGCGGAGCTGTTCAATTTCGTGAAGAACGAGTATGCCACAAGACAGATTTTTCCGCCTGCGGACGACATTTTTAACGCCTTTCATCTGACGCCCCTCCATGAGGTAAAAGTGGTAATTCTGGGTCAGGACCCCTATCACAATGACGGTCAGGCCCATGGGCTGTGTTTTTCTGTGAAGCCGGATGTGGACATTCCGCCTTCACTGGTGAATATTTATCAGGAGCTCCACGACGATCTGGGCTGCTATATTCCCAACAACGGTTATCTGACCAAATGGGCGAAGCAGGGCGTGCTAATGCTGAACACGGTGCTGACCGTTCGGGCTCATCAGGCCAATTCCCACCGGGGCATGGGCTGGGAAGAGTTTACTGACGCGGCCATCCGTATCTTAAATGAGCAGGATCGCCCGATTGTATTCATTCTCTGGGGCAGTCCGGCCCAGAAAAAGGCTCAGATGCTGAACAACCCGAAGCACCTGATTCTGAAGGCGCCCCATCCGAGTCCTCTGTCTGCATATAGGGGATTTTTCGGAAGCCGTCCCTTCAGCCAGACCAATGAATTCCTTGTAAAAAATGGGCTGGAGCCCATAGACTGGCAGATTGAAAATGTGTAGGCAGATAAAATTGGCCAGAGCCTGGTATGCAGAACAGAAGAAGGGCACGCGGGTGATGCTCGAGCTTCTGACAGGACTGGTGACCAGCTATCTTGTATTTTTGCTGTGGCTGATTCCGCAGATGATGGCGGCTGTGCCGATGGATACGAAATATTGGAAGGTAAAGCTTCTGGCAGCACTGGTACTGCTGATTCCGGTGTATCTTGGATTGCAGTGGGGTGTATACCGATGCTCCGGTGTGATTTTATCGGAGACCAGCCCCTATACGGATCCGAAGAAAGAACGGCAGCGTCTGATTTTTTGGGCGGTGCTGGGCTTTGGTGCAGTCTTTATCTGGATGATGGTGTATTTTTACGCTTATTTCCCAGGCTCCTTTGACTGGGATAATCTGGATCAATGGTGGCAGATACAGAACCACCAGTACGACACCTGGCATCCGGTGTTCCATACACTGATTATCGCGCTGTTTTCGAAGATAGTGAATCATTACGGCTTCGCGGTTTTCATGCAGCTGCTTTTATACAGCCTGGTCTGCGGTTACCTTGTATACACCATGGCAAAATGGCGTTTTCCTGTATGGGGACTGGTGCTCACGGAGTTTTTCCTGGCGGCCAATCCGCAGACCCACCGGATTCTGCTTTTTATGTGGAAGGACAGCGCGCTGACGGTGTTCATGGTGCTGTTTACCGTATATCTTATCAATATCTGGAAGACGAATGGACAGTGGCTTAAGAAAAAAAGGAATCTCACAGTATTTATTCTGGTGCTGATTTCCATTTCTCTGGTGCGCCACAATGGTATCCTGTATACGATTCCACTGTTGATTCTGATGCTCTTGTTCTTCAGGGAGCTTCGCAGGGAAGCAGCCGTTTCCCTGGTGCTGATGCTGGCGGGTATGTGGATCATCGAGCATCCCATCTACGATCTGGTGGGGGCAAGCCGTCCGGACCAGACCTATGTGGA
>CAKROP010000287.1 GCA_934373375.1 uncultured Anaerosacchariphilus sp. | reverse complement strand
CGCGCCGGTACGCTGACGCCGCTGCCACACGCTCTTCCTTCATGGCGGAGAGGCAGCGGGCGAATACGGCTTCGCCGATCAGGGTCAGCGGAACGCCCTCGTCCAGGGCGGCGATGCCGGTCCATTTGCCGGTTCCCTTCTGTCCGGCCGTATCGAGAATCTTCTCCACGATGGGGCTGCCGTCGGTATCCTTGTAAGCGAGAATGTCCCGCGTAATTTCGATGAGGTAGCTGTCCAGTTCCGCCTGATTCCAACGGGCAAAGACTTCATGCATCTCGTCGTCCGACATACCAAGCAGATCCCGCATAAGCTGGTAAGCCTCGCAGATCAGCTGCATATCGCCATATTCGATGCCGTTGTGGACCATTTTCACAAAATGGCCTGCGCCGTTCTCGCCGACCCAGTCGCAGCAGGGGCTGCCGTCCTCCACCTTCGCGCAGATAGCCTGGAAGATGGGCTTTACAAAGGGCCAGGCAGCAGGTGAACCGCCGGGCATCATGCTGGGACCCCTGAGCGCGCCCTCCTCGCCGCCGGACACGCCTGTTCCCACATAGAGCTTTCCCTGAGCTTCCACAGAAGCGGTTCTGCGGATGGTGTCGGGAAAATGGGAGTTGCCGCCGTCGATGATGATATCGCCGTCCTCCAGAAGCGGTAACAGCTGTGTAATCATATCGTCCACAGCCTGACCGGCTTTTACCATCAGGAAAACCTTGCGGGGTTTTTCCAGGGCGTTCACCAGCTCGGTCAGGGAGTGGCAGCCGATGATGTTTTTGCCGGAAGCGCGGCCGTTTACAAATTTATCGACTTTCTCGGTGGTGCGGTTGTAGACTGCCACGGTAAAGCCTTTGGATTCCATATTCATGACCAGATTTTCGCCCATGACGGCCAGACCGATGAGACCGATATCTGCTTTTTTCATATTCTGTATGCCTCCTTATCTCTGCACGCGGGCGTTGCCTTTATAGATATCCCAGACCTGTTTTTCATCTGCCGGTTCCGCATAGTCGTTGAGACTGGATGCGGCCAGGACGCCGGACGCCCAGCCGAACTGCAGGTACTTATCGGGAGCCCAGCCGTTCAGCACGCCGTAGAGCAGGCCGCCGGAGAAGCCGTCGCCGCCGCCGATGCGGTCCATAACCTGAATCGGACGGGGCTCTTCCACGTACCACTGGCCGTCAGCCAGAAGAATGGCGCCCCAGAGGTGTTCATTAGCGGAAAGCACCTGACGGAGGGTGGTGGCGAACATGCGGGTATGCGGGTAACGTTCCTTCACCTGGGAAATCATGCCTTTGAAGGAATCTATTTTCGCGGAAAGGTCTTTGCCGCCGGTCTCGGGGCCGTCAAAGCCCAGGCAGAGCTGGAAATCCTCTTCGTTGCCGATGAGAATATCGGCCTGGGAAGCGATCTCGTGGAAAGCCTGGTGAAGTTCCGCCTCCCGTCCGGCCCAGAAAGTGGCCCGGTAGTTCAGATCAAAGGAAATCAGGGTGCCGTACTGCTTCGCCGCTTTCGCGAGAGCCAGGCAGCAGGCGGTAGTCTCGGGACTCATGGCCGCAATCAGGCCGGAGAGATGCAGGATGCCTACGCCCTCCCGGCCGAAGATGCGCTCCACATCGAACTCATCGATGGAAAGGGTGCGGCCTACTTCGCCTGCCCGGTCGTTCCAGACCCGGGGCGCCCGGAGGCCGAAACCGGAATCCGCGATATTGAATTGATGACGGTAGCCCCAGGGGCCGCCCTGCTCGACTTCCGCGCCTTCAAAAGCGATATTGCGGGCGCGGAGCTGACGCCGGATAAAATCCGCCATGGGGCTTCCTTTTACAAATTTTGTAAGAACCAGGCACTCGCGTCCCAGGGAGGACGCCACGTTCAGGACATTGGATTCGGCGCTGGTGGCCTGCATATAGAATAAATTGCTGTTCTGCACACTCATCCGGTTTTCCGGGGTGATGCGCAGCCCCATACTGGTCGGGGCTGCGACGGCATAACGTTTCGTTTTCATGGATGTCATAAAAACCTCCTTTGCTGGCCGACAGAGAAGCCGGACTTAGAGAGACTGCTCCGTTCTTCCGATGATATCGTCCTGGGTCTTGCGGGACAATACATTGAAGAAAGCGCTGTAACCAGCCACGCGTACAATCAGATCCTTGTGTTTTTCCGGATGGAGCTGCGCGTCAATCAGGGTCTCCCGGGATACGATATTGTACTGGACGTGATAGCCGTGGAGACGGTTGAAGAAGGTGCGGATCAGCATCTCCAGCTTCTGCTTGTTCTCTTCTTTGGAGAGCACCTGGGGCGTCATTTTCTGGTTCAGCAGAACGCCGCCGGTGATCTTGTCGGTCGGAAGCTTGGAGACGGTCTTGAATACGGCAGTCGGGCCGCTCTTGTCGCAGTTATGGGCCGGACTGCAGCCCTCGGCCAACGGTTCTCCGGCATGTCTTCCGTCGGGAGTTGCCATGGTTCCCATACCCTGGCCCACGTTGGCGCTGATGGAGGAGGTTCCCGCATAGCGGATGCCGCCGATGGGGCCGCGGTGATAGCGGGTGCTGGGATATTTTTTAATCTCGTCAATGTAGGTGTCGTAAGCGCGGACAACCAGAAGATCCACGTCGTCGTTGTCATTGCCGTATTTGGGCGCGTCGTTGATCAGGAGATCCTGTACGCGCTTGCTCTCCGGAGACTGGAAATCATCCAGAATCGCGCTCCAGAGTTCTTCCCGGGTAATTTTTTTCTCGTCGTAGACCAGCTTTTTGATAGCGGCCAGGGAATCCGCCATATTGGCGATGCCCACCTGCAGGCCAGAGATAAAGTCGTAGACGGCGCCGCCCTCTTTGATGGTCTTGCCGCGGCCGATACAGTCGTCAGTCAGGGCAGAGCAGAGAATATCGGGCACGTCGCGCTCGGAAGCTTTATCGATGGCATTTTCCACGATGACGCTGTAGCGGGTCAGCTCGCGTAAGGACTTATCCCAGGCGTCCAGAAGCTCTTCGTAGCTGTTCATATCCTGGAAACGGCCATAGCCTTTTACGAAGCGTCTGCCGCTGGTCAGATCCACGCCGTCGTTCATGACGCACAGAAGCAGACGCGGGAAATTGATGTAGGACATGCCGGTGCAGCGGTAGCCCCATTTTCCGGGAACAGCGGTCTCTACGCAGCCGATGGCGCTGTCGTGATAGGCGTCTTCCTCT
>CAKROP010000286.1 GCA_934373375.1 uncultured Anaerosacchariphilus sp. | reverse complement strand
CCCGGCAATGCGGCTCGCAAGGCTTCTAACATCGATTTCTGGTTCCCTGCCTACGCCGGATTCAACCTAGTGCAGAAGGTATTGCTTGGCTGGTACAGTCTGCTAAAGACTCTGTATCAGGACGTCAATCTGCCTTATTTTCTGATGTGCGCTGTGCTGTTTATGGCAGTCTTAAAAAAGCAGAAAGGGCTTCCGGCACGCCTTATCGCAGCCATCCCACTGATCTCAAATTTGGGACTTCTGGGCGTCCTGCTGTTCGGAAAATACCGGGAATACCCCTGGGTACACCTGATTCTCCATGTGTTTGATTTCGACCAGCCCGTAGTATACTATCAGGGCAGTCTGCCGAATTCCAACCGGCTCCTGCTGCTTGTATACACGTTCTGCTGCGCCTGCGTGGTGATTTCTCTGTTCCTCATCTGGAATAAAAAAGAGCGCGCCATCGACGCATTAGCGCTCCTCATCATCGCGTCTGCATCCAAAATCAGTATGGGGCTGTCCCCTACTGTCTGGGCATCTTCAGAGCGCACCAGCATCTTTCTGGATTTTGGGTTTATTCTGCTGGGAATGCTGGCGGTACGGGAAATGGAGCCGTGGAAAGCTGCTAAAAAATCGTGTTGTGCAGTACCGTAAAGTACTGTATAATAATTCCCGGTGCTATATGCATTATTTAACTGGACATATTTTGTTCTTACGATGTAATAAAGGAATATAGGTATTTCATGAAACGTAATAAAATTAAAAAAATTCAGTATATCATATGTTGTGTTCTATTAATATGGGGTGCAATTGATAGTTTAATTCAATTTGTAAGGCTGGTTACCAACCCGGGATGGAGTGCTCCTTATAGTGCGCCATTGCTGTGGTTTCTGATTATTTATTTTGTACCAGTGTGTATTATATTTTTTATATTTGAAATAATCAAACGATTTATTAAATAAATTTCATGTGCATATAGTACAAAGAACAGCGAGGTATGTATGAAAAAATTAGCTTTATCCGATGAAATTTTGCTGAAGATAGACAAACCTGCCCGGTATCTCGGAAATGAGATCAACGCAGTGATGAAAGATAAAAATAAGGTAGATATCCGTTTTGCCATGTGTTTCCCGGACGTCTACGAAATAGGCATGTCCCATCTGGGCATCCAGATCCTGTACGATATGTTCAACCAGCGGGAGGACGTCTGGTGTGAGCGTGTCTATTCCCCATGGACGGATTTGGATAAAATCATGCGGGAGCAGCACATTCCGCTCTTTGCCCTGGAGTCACAGGACCCCATCCGTGAGTTTGACTTTCTGGGTATCACGCTGCAGTACGAGATGGCCTACACCAACGTCCTTCAGATCTTGGATTTAAGCCAGATCCCGCTCTATGCCAAAGACCGTACCTGGGACGACCCCATCGTCATCGGCGGCGGCCCCTGTGCCACCAACCCGGAGCCGCTGGCGGATTTCTTTGATCTGTTTTATATCGGAGAGGGCGAGACCTCCTATTTTGCCCTTCTGGACGCTTTCAAGGCTTCCAAAGCGGCAGGAGAGAGCCGCGTGCAGTTCCTGGAGCGGGCTGCGGAGATTCCGGGCATCTATGTGCCTTCTTTTTATGATGTCATTTACCATGAGGACGGAACCCTTGCGTCCATGGAGCCCAACAATCCCCATGCGCCCGCAAAGGTTCAAAAGCAGGTGGTTACAGATCTGACCCATACCTTTTATCCGAAGAAGCCGCTGGTTCCGTTTATTAAGGTCACCCAGGATCGTGTAGTGCTGGAAATTCAGCGCGGCTGCATCCGGGGCTGCCGTTTTTGTCAGGCCGGGATGCTATACCGTCCGATTCGGGAGCGTTCCCTGGAAATGCTGACCGAGGCCGCAACCGAAATGCTCCGGAATACCGGACATGAGGAGATCTCCCTAAGCTCTTTAAGCTCCAGTGATTACAGTCATTTACCGGAACTGGTAAATTTCCTTATTGATACCTTCGGCAATAAGGGCGTCAATATTTCCCTGCCATCCCTGCGTATCGACGCATTTTCTCTGGACGTCATGAGCAAGGTTCAGGATATCCGCAAGAGCAGCCTGACCTTCGCTCCGGAGGCCGGTTCCCAGCGTCTCCGGGATGTGATCAACAAGGGACTGACCGAGGAAATCATTCTGGAAGGAGCCGGACAGGCCTTCGAGGGCGGTTGGCAGAAGGTGAAGCTTTACTTTATGCTGGGACAGCCCACGGAGACCGTAGAGGACGAAAAAGCGATTGCATGGCTGGCTGAAAAGATTGCGAAACGGTACTATGAAATTCCCAAGGATAAGCGGAATGGCAAATGTCAGATTACGGTCAGCACCTCCTTCTTTGTGCCGAAGCCCTTTACGCCCTTCCAGTGGGCACGTATGTGTACCAAGGAGGAGTTCCTGGATAAGGCATATATCGTCAACAGCGAAATCAAGGCCCAGTTAAATAAAAAGAGTATCAAATACAACTGGCACGAGGCCGATGTCACTGTACTGGAGGGCATTCTGGCCCGTGGCGACCGCCGAGTTGGTGCTTCCCTTCTGGCGGCGTACCGGAATGGCTGTCTCTTCGATTCCTGGAGCGAAAGCTTCGACAACGACAAGTGGCTTCAGGCCTTTGAAGAGACCGGACTGGACGTGCCATTCTATACGACCAGACATCGTGCTGAAGATGAACTGTTCCCCTGGGACTTTATCGACATCGGTGTTACCAAAAAATTCCTGCTGCGGGAGTGGAAGCGGGCTCACGAAGAGACTGTGACGCCCAACTGCCGCCAGCAGTGCCAGGGCTGCGGCGCGGGCAGTGACCGCGCCGGCTGCTGTCCCACAGCGCTTACAGGAGGTGAAAACGCATGAAAATCCGTATCAAATTCCGCAAATATGGTATTATGAAATTCATCGGCCACCTAGATATCATGCGCTATTTCCAGAAGGCCATGCGTCGGGCTGATATCGACATCTGTTATTCCGCAGGCTTCAGCCCCCATATGATCATGTCCTTTGCGTCCCCCCTGGGCGTGGGCCTCACCAGCGACGGCGAGTACCTGGACATTGAGATTGGACATGAACTGTCCTCCGCCTCTGCGGTAAAGCGTCTGAACGCCGTCATGGCCGAGGGTGTAGAAGTGGTTTCCTTCCGGAAAATCCCCGAGGAGAAGGCCGCCAACGCCATGTCTCTGGTGGCGGCTGCAGACTACGAGG
>CAKROP010000285.1 GCA_934373375.1 uncultured Anaerosacchariphilus sp. | reverse complement strand
CTCCTCATTTACCAGAGAAGCGCAAAGACCCTGGGGTGTGGCTGTGAAAATCACATCCACCTCATCTGCCAGTGCTTCCATATTATCGTCCATGCAGTTGTCATCTACAATCTGAAACATGTTCTGGTAGACTTCCGCGTATTTCTTATCTATGTAGCTTCGGGAACCGTACCATTTAATCTCCACATCCTTATGTCCTGTGAGAATGCGAACCAGCTCGCCGCCCGCATATCCGGTTGCTCCGATAATTCCTGCCTTTATCATTTCTATTTTCCTCTCTTTTTGTGGATATTTGTTCCTATTTTAGATCTGTTTGGCCAGTATTTCAAGCACTTTTCCGCTTGTATGCATTTTTATACATTCGCTTTGCATATATTATCACTTTTATGCATATTATTCAAGTGCTATTTTATTTTTATTCATATTTCTGTGGAACTTTTTCTGAACTTCCGCTTGCATATTATATAGAAATGATGTATATTAGTTTTCAGTGAACAGAAACGGTGTGCATAATCATTCATACCGTATAGAAATCATAAAACACTCAGGAGGATATTTGAATATGAAAGACAAAGTAGTACTTGCCTATTCCGGCGGACTGGACACCACTGCTATTATTCCGTGGCTGAAGGAGCATTTTGATTACGACGTGGTCTGCTGCTGTATCGACTGCGGCCAGGGAAATGAGCTGGACGGACTGGACGAGCGCGCGAAGCTGTCCGGCGCTTCCAAGCTGTACATCGAGGATCTGGTAGACGATTTCGCTGAAAATTATATCATGCCCTGCGTAAAGGCAGACGCTGTATACGAGAACAAGTACCTGCTGGGCACCTCCATGGCGCGTCCGGCCATCGCCAAGAAACTGGTAGAGATCGCTCGTAAAGAGAACGCGGTCGCTATCTGCCACGGCGCTACCGGTAAGGGCAATGACCAGATTCGTTTCGAGCTGGGTATCAAGGCTCTGGCTCCGGATCTGAAGATCATCGCTCCCTGGAGAATGACCGATATCTGGACCATGCAGTCCCGTGAGGATGAGATCGCGTACTGCGAGAAGCACGGCATCCATCTTCCCTTCTCTACCGATTCCAGCTACAGCCGTGACCGGAACCTGTGGCACATCAGCCATGAGGGACTTGAGCTTGAGGATCCGGCCAACGAGCCGAACTACGAACACCTGCTGGTTCTGGGCACCACCCCGGAGAAGGCTCCGGACGAACCGGAATATGTAACCATGACCTTTGAAAAGGGCGTTCCCACTTCCGTAAACGGCAAGCAGATGAAGGTGGCTGACGTTATCCGCACTCTGAACGCTCTGGGCGGAAAGCACGGCATCGGTATCGTGGATATCGTAGAGAACCGTGTGGTAGGTATGAAGTCCCGCGGCGTATACGAGACGCCGGGCGGAACTATCCTGATGGAGGCTCACCGTCAGCTTGAGGAGCTGGTTCTGGACCGCGCTACCATGGAGACCAAGAAGGATATGGCCAACAAGTTCTCCCAGATCGTATACGAAGGAAAATGGTTCACCCCGCTGCGTGAAGCTATCCAGGCTTTCATGGAGGTAACTCAGGAGTACGTAACCGGCGAAGTGAAGTTCAAGCTCTACAAGGGCAACATCATCAAGGCCGGCACCACTTCTCCCTACTCCCTGTACAATGAGTCCCTGGCGTCCTTCACCACCGGCGACATGTACGACCACCACGACGCAGACGGATTCATCACCCTGTTTGGCCTTCCGCTGAAGGTTCGGGCTATGAAGCTGGCTGAGGTGGAGAAGAACAAGAACAATAACTAATACTTCATAACGATAAACGGAAAGGGCCCCGCGTCTCACGACGCGGGAGTCCTTTCTCTTTCACTTTATTTCAATGGATAGGATACATCTGTTCCCCGTGATAAAAATATTCACTGTCTACCAGATTCACCCTTGGGTTTTCCGTATTCTGGAGCGCTTCACCTGCAGTGATGGTTTCCACGCTTCCATCCGCAAATGAAATTTTCACGATACGTGGATTTCCTGTCTGACTGCCGATTCGTAAGCGTATATGGCCTCCGCGTCATAGGTCAGATATTTATCGTAGGGGATTTCCAACGTCTCATTTTCCGGCGTTAAAAATGGACTGTTAGTGGCCGTGACAAAATCATAGAATGTGAGGCTTTCTTCTTCATTTGCATAGTAATAGATGCCTTTCGGCGTAATCAGAAAGACTGAAACTGCGTCAAAAAGAAAGGTATCTTCCCATGTCTCCAGATTCCGCATAATCAACTATATAGAAGCCTTCGGCTCTTTCGGTGCCTTATCCTTTCCACAGCCTGCCAGGGCCAGGCAAACAACTGCTGCCAGGATATCTCGCTTTTTTAGCATGCCCTTCTCCTTATTTACCTTTTATATCTCAAATAACGGTTTCTATTTCCTGCCCGATTTTTTCAATACGCCAGACACCTGATTTGTGTTTTACCAGAAGCATCAGTTCCTGTGTTTTTATCACGTCGCCTTTTTTATCTTCCGAATTTGTTTCAAACTGCCACATCTGCTCCCCTGCTACTGCCGTCACCTTGAATTCCGCAATGATCTTATTCTTCTCCTGAAGTAAAATCTTTATCTCATCACACTGTACTGTTTCGTATTGATAACCGTAATCGGCATTATCAAATAAATCATAAACTGCTTTTTCAACTACTTTTTCCGGCTCTTCTATTGCACCGTTTATCTCTCTGCCACTGATATTTTCCAGCCTTGTATCTTCTTCATATGCTGTATCCCTCTCAATCGAATAACACTGTAGTTTCAAATGTCCGCTTGCCGTCACGCCCAGATAAGCCAGCCCCATAATTGCCACAATCACTAAAAACACCCACGTTTCCGGATGCTCAACCTGCTTCTTCCAAAGTTTCCCAATAGGGAATGAAATCGCGATCATGATCGCCAGGACAAGCAAGGCGTCCGTCCTGGAAAATAAATCCGGTCTCCAGAGAGCCAGTCTACTGCACCAGACTTCCACCAGACAGAATCCCAATATCCAGACTGCCACAGAAGCCCGCCGGAGTATCAAGTGTCTCCATGTTTTCATACTATACCTCCTGATTTTACAGTATTTTTTCTCTATCTCGCTTTAGCCGTATCCTCGTTTATTCTTCCTTACTTTTCTTTTCATTGAACACCTCCATGCTTTTTAAATGTATCTTATGGTAGGTATTAAAAAAGTTTATCAAACTTAAGAA
>CAKROP010000284.1 GCA_934373375.1 uncultured Anaerosacchariphilus sp. | reverse complement strand
ATACCCGGCAGGTTCATCAGCTCACAGGATGTCTCATTGCAGATGCGTAAAATATCGCGTTTATCCTCGGGCTTCGCGCTTGGAATTGCCACGTAGATCTTCTCAATGCCAAACTTTTCTACAGCCTCCATGATATGCTCTCTGCCGCCGAAAACCGGCACATTATCAATATATCTACCCCACTTATTCTCATTATCATCAATGAAGCAGTAGACCTTTTCGCTAGTCTCTTTCGCGTGCTTGATATCACGAAAAATCATCTGCCCTGCGCTTCCGGCTCCGATGAGCATGACGCGCTTCTCATATCCTGCATTTTTGGCCTTTCTGCCTCGCAGAAGCAGTACAAAGCGGTAAGCGAACCGGATTCCCAGCGTCAGACCAAACTGCAGAAATACTCCAAATATAAAGTAAGAGATCGGCATACGCTTAACCAAAAGAAGCATAGCAGCCATATTTACAATGCCTGTGATAGCTGTAGCAATGATGATCCGGATCAGCTCTGTGTAGCTGGCAAACCGCCAGATGCTCTTATACAGACGCAGTACCCAGAATACAAATACACAGAAAACCGCATAGATCAGAATCGTCTGATAGAACGGCTTCAGATATTCTCCGGGAATGCTCGCATATCTACAGTCAAACCGAATCCACAATGCTGCAAAATAAGATACGGTCACTGCAAGGAAATCATATATCATCAACAGCACCGTCACGATTTGCCAGTGCTCAATTTTTCGCTGTCTCTTTGCTTTTTCACTCATAACTTATCTCCCTGTACTGCCCTCATTTTTATCCGTAACTGGTGTTTTTTTCACAAAAATTTAGCCCGTGAATGTCTCTCCCCTACATCCACAGGCCTTTTCTCAAACCTTATTATCATGATTTTTCCTATCTGTTCCTCTATATAAGTACTCCTAAAAACCATCATAATGAGATTTGACTGAACCTGCAAAGGTCTTTTCATAGGAAAGGTTTCCCGGAATATTCATCTCATGTTCAGGTCCAGGACAGGGGAGCTTTCACAAAAGCTCAAAGCTCCTCTGTTCCATCCCCTCATCTGGCTTAGATTAAGCCTCTTTCTTCTTCAGTGCTACAGAAGCTGCTCCGAGAACAACTGCTGCGCCGATCCACATCATCCAGTCAGATGCTGCTCCGGTCTTCGGAGAAGTAGCTGCGGATGAGGAAGAACTGCTGCTGGAGCTGCTGGAAGAGCTGCCTGAGCTGCTTCCGCCGTTGCTGCTGCCTGTGTCAGCGACAATGACAACCGGAGACAGGCTTGCGAACTTGGCAGTTACAGTCTTGGCTGCTGCATCGAAGCTGGACTCTACTACTTCCCATGCAGTTCCGTTGAAGTGAAGAACGGTTACGTTCTTTACGGAGCTGGTCAGGTTCTGAACGTTGAAGGTTACAACGTACTTGCCGTTCGCGTCCTTCTGAGCGCCGTCAGCCTTTACATCCATAACCGGAGTAAGAGCAGTCTTGCCCTCTACAGCCTTCTTTACCTCTTCCGGAGAATTCTTAACCATTTCGGTCAGGTTCTTCTCCTCGCCGTTCTTCGCATCGATCGCTACTGTGTAGCCTGAGCTTACAGTTACGCCTGTAACTGCGCTGCCTGCTGCGCATACGGTCAGAGTCTGAGCTGCCAGAAGTCCAACAATCATCAGTGTTGCAAGAATCTTCTTTCTCATGTTTCTTACCTCCATATCCTTTCTTAAGATTCTATAGATACCAGTACAGCTTGTACCAGGTATCGTCGGTCTGCCTGGCCCTTGTAGCAGGTGGAGAGGGTAATAATCTTATCCTCCTCGGTCACCGGGATGTCGGTGTCTACAAAGGCGTTCATGTCGCGGATGTTCCGGACACTGTCGAGATACGCCCGGAATACGTCCGGGTCCTTGAAATCAAAGCTCAGCATCAGATGCCGGCTGTCGTAGAGATATGCCGCGAAAATGGTGTAATGCAGGATTTTATCCGGCATGTAGATGGTGATATCTCTGTTGTTATCGAAAAACTCCCGGTCACTGTAGTTGTGAAGGGTGCGGAACATGCTTCCGTTCTTCATGTTGTGGCCGTAGATGATGGTATTCGGATCGGTAAAGTCCTTGCTGTTATAGTCCTCGGTGAAGATGGCCCCGGCGATGCTCTCGGCTCCGTCTACGCTGTGGTTCAGGTAATAGCCGTTATCGCCCTCCCGCTGCAGGATGGGGTAATCCACGTTGGTGCCCGGGATGGTGATCCAGGCGTAGATATCCGGATTTTCCGCCTGCAGGGCTTCGAAATCCACAGGGATATCCAGCGGTTCTTTCTCTTCCTCCGGCTCCGCTTCCACGGTTTCCGGTTCTTCTGTCTTTGCTTCTTCCCGAAGCTCCTCGTACTCTTCTCCGGCCTTCTGTTCTCTTACCAGCTTGACGCCGCCCACGGCCAGGCACAGGATGGCTGCCGCGCCGAGAAGGTACGCGATTGTTTTCTTCTTCATAGCGTTCTACTCCGCCTTTTTATAAAATGTCTCCAGAATCTTCTGATACAGGGCGCCGTTAGCCACATGGTACTCGTCGTACTGTTCGCCCTCCACGCCCTCGCCCGGAATCGTCCAGCGCTCCACGGTCTCGCCTGTGGAAAGTGCTTCCATGAGCTTCACAAACCAGTCATTGCTGATGCTGGTGACCAGATAGGGCATCAGGTCTTCGTAGAGCTTTGTGACCTTGGACGGGTCTGCCGCGGCTGCATTGCCGAAGGCGTCCAGGAAGGCCTGCTGGCGCTCCATGCGGGAAATGGCCGACTGGCTGACGCCGGTGTCCCGGCTCCGCAGGAAGATCTCCGCGTTCTCCGGGGTGATGGTCACCTCCGCGCCCTCCCGGAATTCCGGATAGCGCTCCGCCAGACTGTCATTGGGAACGGTGACGGTCACATCGCCGAAGCTTCGAAGAAGCTCGGGGATTCCGTCCAGGCTCATGGCGCAGACGCCCTGGATGGGCATGCCGTAGAGCAGGCTCGACACCGCATTTTTCGAGAGCTCCAGGCTCTTGAAGCTGCCGTCGCCATAGCCGTAGGCCAGGCTGATATGGTTCTCGGTGAGTCCCAAGGATCCGCCGTTCTGGTCAAATACTTCGATGGGCGTCATGGTGTCTCGGGGGATAGATATCAGGGTGACCTGATTATCTGCCCGGTCCCAGCTTATGAGATACAGGGCGTCTGACTGCCCTGCGTCCGCGCTGCCTGTCTC
>CAKROP010000283.1 GCA_934373375.1 uncultured Anaerosacchariphilus sp. | reverse complement strand
CCTGCATACCCGTGTAGGTCAGGGCGTCTGTGGATTCCTTCCGCAGATTTTCATTGAGACCGCAGAAAATATCGAAATTGATTTTCTCATGATTGAAGATTTTCTCCACCTTCTGGCCCGCCATCATTTCCTCCGCAAAGCCATTGATTTTGCCAAGCTCTGCCTGCTGCCGCTGATAATATTTCCGGCTCCGCTTACTGTTTGTCCGGATAAAAATGCCCATCATAACCAGGAACACCATAACAATCAGAGACAGCCTTACGCTCAGAACCATCATCATTACAATGGTGCCCACCAGGGTCAGAAAGCTCTGGATCGCCATGGCGAAGCTGTTGTTCATGGCCTCCTGCACCGTGTCCACATCATTGGTGAAGCGGCTCATCAGCTCTCCGTGGGTATGGGCGTCAAAATACTGTAACGGCAGGGTCTGCACATGGGCAAAGAGGTCGCTTCGAATCTCCTGCACCACAGTCTGGGCCGATTTGATCATGAGCTGGTTGTAGGCCAGGGTCGCAAGCGCGCCGCAGAGATACATGACGCCCATGGCTGCCACCGCGCTGACCAGGCCCTTCATATCCCCGGGCATGATAAAGCGGTTGATGACCGGCTTTAAAAGATAGGTTCCCATGACGCTGGCTCCGGTGCTGATACACACCAGAACTCCCACCAACAGAAACATCCATTTATGAAGTCCCATATAATGAAGGAGATGCTTCAGGGTATTTTTCGTATTTTTAGGCCGTTTGTAGCCCACATAACTGTACCGTGCCATTAAAGCTCCACTCCTTCCTTCTGGGATTCGTATATCTGCTGATAAATTTCACTGCGGGCCAGCAGCTCCTCGTGGGTGCCGATGGCGCTGACCCGGCCGTCATCCAGAATGATAATCTGATCCGCGTGCCGCACAGAAGAAATCCGCTGTCCGATAATGATTTTCGTCATATCCGGCAGGGCTTTTCCCATCCGCTCCCGGATCTTCGCTTCCGTAGCCGTATCCACAGCGCTGGTGGAATCGTCGAGAATCAGGATTTTCGGTTTCTTTAAGAGGGCCCGGGCGATGCAGATCCGCTGCTTCTGGCCACCGGACACATTGACGCCGCCCTGACCCATCTCGGTCTCATACCCCTCTGGCAGCCGTTCCAGCACCTCGTCCACACAGGCGATGCGGCAGGCCTCCTCGATCTCCTCCCGGGAAGCGTCCTCCTTTCCCCAGCGCAGATTGTCCAGGAGACTTCCGGAAAACAGGGTATTTTTCTGCAGCACCATGGCAATGGCGTCCCTAAGATGCGCCATCGGGTACTCCTGTACCGGAACGCCGTCCACCTTCACCATGCCTTCGGTGGCGTCATAAAGTCTCGGGATCAGCTGCACCAGTGTAGACTTGGCCGCACCGGTCTGTCCGATGACGCCCACAGTCTGACCTGCTTTTATATGGAAGGAAATATCCGAAAGTACATATTCCTTTGCCTCTTTTTTATACTTGAACCACACGTGCTCAAAGTCCACACTGCCTCGTTCCACCCGGATATTCCGGGCCTTTTCATCGGTCAGATCCACTTTTTCGTCTATCACCTCCAGAATTCTGGCGCCGGACGCCATCGAGCGGGTCAGCAACAGAAATACATTGGAAATCATCATCAGAGAATTCAGAATTTGCAGCACATAGCTTAAAAATCCCGTGAGTTCGCCCACCTTCATGACGCCGTTCTGAATCAGATAACCGCCAAAAAGCAGAATTGAAAGAATCGTGCCGTACATGACAAACTGCATGGCCGGCATGTTCAGGGCAGCTAACCGAAAGGCCGTCTCCGATTCCTTGCGGAGATTCTGATTGCCCTCCTCGAACTTCTCCACCTCATAGTCGCCACGGACGCAGGCCTTGACCACCCGCACCGCCGTCAGGTTTTCCTGGATGATCCGGTTCACGGTGTCGATGGCTGTCTGCATCCGGGAATACAAAGGCCGCACCTTCATGGTAATAGTAAACAGGGCTGCCGCCAGGATGGGCAATGCCACAAAGAACACCAACGCCAGGGTATGGTTGATGGAAAATGCCACGCCGGTGGCCACCACCAGCATCATGGGCCCACGACAGAAGGGGCGCATGCCCATGGACACTGCGTTCTGAATATTGGTCACGTCGCTGGTGAGACGGGTCACCAGGGAAGACGAACGGAAATGGTCGATATTGGCAAAGGAATAGCCCTGCAGCTTCTCATACTCGGCCTTTCTCAGTTCCGCACCCAGTCCCTGCCCGGTCAGCGCCGCGAACCGGGCGCTTCCCACGCCCAGCACCAGCGCGATCAGTGCGCAGCACACCATCTGCAGTCCCTTCATATAGATATAACTCCGGTCGCCGTTCGCCACACCCACGTCGATGAGGTCGGCCATGATGAGCGGTACCAGCAGCTCGAAGACCCCCTCTGTCATAATGCAGACGACCGCCAGGGCGGCGTATTTTTTATATTGATTCATGTAGGAAAATAAGCGTATCAGCATTTTATGTACCTCCCAATGTTGTCACCCGATGGCCTTTCCCGGCCATTACGGGACTATGGTATGCTGAAATCCGCGGTTTGTCAAGCGGGGAGCGTGGCCTGCGCAAAGCAAAACGGACACAGATCTCTCTGTGCCCGTTCTGTACTTTATGTAGCTGTCCACTCAACAGCGTATCACTTCTATCCCCATTTTTTCCATTTTGCATAGCTCTGCTTCACTGGCTTCACAGCGGTTTGTGATGATCTTGTCCGCCACCTTCAGATCGCTGACATAGTAAAAGCTTTCAAATCCTACTTTAGTGTCGTCTGCCACCACAAAAACCTCGTCTGCGCGCTCTATCATTTTATGGAATAAATCTGCGGCTTCCATGTGACGCGTTGTAATTCCGGTTCTACAGCTGATTCCGCTGGCGGAAAGAATCACCTTGTCCGCCTTGTACTGCTCCAACTGGCCAATGGCTGCTCCGCCATGGGTAAATACGGCGTTGGCCGTCATTTCGCCTCCCAGCAGTATCAGCTGTATCTCCTTCTGGACGCTCAACTCTCTCGCTATCGAAACAGAATTTGTGATAACCGTCAGTCCGCGCAGCTTCTGAAATTTCCGTGCTGTCAGCAGGGTGGTGCTGCCCGCGTTTAAGATCACGCAGTCACCGTCCCGGATCTCCTCCGCCGTACGGGCCGCTATCCGGTCTATGGCCTCCAGCCGTTGCTGCTCCCGGCTTTCCACACCGCCTGCCGCCGCAC
>CAKROP010000282.1 GCA_934373375.1 uncultured Anaerosacchariphilus sp. | reverse complement strand
GCTTTCAGGACCGCTCCGGTAATCTTATATGCGATTCCGAATAAAATAGTTAATAGTAACAGACACAATATAAATGAAATCATAATTTTTCTCCTTTCCATAATGTATGTCACATGCTTCATAAAAACCCCTGTCTTTGTAGCTATTATATCCGGTTGTCCCAGCATTTTCAGCATGTAATGCTGCACGATAAGTCATCCTATTGTAGAAAAGGACAGAGGATATCCTCTGCCCTTTTCTATGCTGTATTTAAAAGACTGATCCCTGACACATCCTCTGGGATTCGTGAATTTGACCGCATTATCACTGACAATCGTCGATAACCGCTCCGCGTATACCGGATTTCCTATCAGGTGTGAACGCTGGATGGCATTTTTCCCTGTTCACTGCATACACTACGTCTCCCGACTCCTGTTACATTTTCTCCGGAGCTTCGAAGCCCAGCATATCAATGCAGGTCTCCAGAATATCTCTGGTCAGTACTAAAAGCGCTACCAGTCCCTGCTTACGCTCCTCATTCTCTTCTCCCAGGATCTTGGTCTCATGGTAGAAGTGGTTGAACGCATTGGCAAGGTCGTAGATATAGGCACATACCTTATGAGGCGCCAGTTCCTCTCCTGCGGCAGCGATCATGGTATTGAACTGAGCCAGTTCCATAGCCAGTTCTTTTTCGGAAGCATTATCGGGCTGCTGTAATTTTACAGCTGCCAGATCTCCGCCCTGCTCCTTGTATTTATTCAGAATGGACTTGATACGCACAATAGTATACAGGATGTAAGGACCGGTATCTCCTTCGAAGGAAGTAAAGCGGTCGATATCGAAAATATAGTCCTTGGACGCCTGATTGGACAGATCACCGTATTTCAAAGCAGAAATAGCAACCACATCCGCTACTTTTCTCGCCTCGGCATCTTCCATATCACGGCCTTCCCTGATTTTTTTATACATCTCATCCTGCGTATCTTTGATCAGGTTCTCGAGACGCATGACACCACCCTGTCTGGTCTTGAAGGGCTTGCCGTCCTTGCCGTTCATGGTACCGAAACCTAAGAACTTAAGCTCTGTGTCCGGCTCCACCAGCTTCGTCTTGCGGGCACAGCGGAATACCTGCTCGAAATACAGTTCCTGACGCTTATCTACCACATAGATCAGTTCGTCAGGATGATACAGCTTCATACGCTCCATGATAGTCGCCAGATCCGTGGTATTGTACAGGGAGGCTCCGTCGGATTTTAAGATCATGCAGGGAGGAATCTCCTTGGTGTCGGTCTCTTCCTTGACATCTACCACCAGTGCACCCTCGCTCAAATGTGCATAGCCGTTGTCCTTCATGTAGGCAACCATCTCCGGGATGATGTCATGGACATCGCTCTCTCCCTTCCACAGGTCGAAGGTTACGTTTAATTTTCCGTAATTTTTCTTCAGGTCATTGACGGATACATTCAGAATGTGCTTCCACAGCGCACGATATCCTCTGACACCGCTCTGCAGCTTGAAAGTCGCTTCCATGGCCTTTGCCTTGTACTCGGGGTCTTCCTTGGACCTGGCGCTGGCTGCGGGATAGATCTCCTCCAGTTCACTGATGGTAAAAGGTGCCTCTTTGGGATATTCCCCGGTATAGTTTTCATCAAAATAAACCAGATCGGGCTGTCTCTCCTGTAAACCGGTGATCACCAGACCCATCTGTAATCCCCAGTCGCCCAGATGCACGTCGCCGATGACCTCATGTCCCACATAGCGGCTGATGCGCTTAATGCTCTCGCCGATGACTGCAGAACGTAAGTGTCCTACATGCAGGGGCTTTGCCACGTTGGGTCCGCCGTAGTCGATGATGATCTTCTTGGGATGTTCGGGCTTCTCCAGTCCGAATTTTTCATTTGCTTCCATGCCCTGTAAATAGGTGAGCAAAAATGCCTCGCTGACCTTCAGGTTCAGGAATCCGGGGGCTACTGCCACCACTTCGGAAAATACCTTGCTGTCTTTTAACTGCTCTGCCACATCGTTTGCGATCATGATGGGGGCTTTCTTGTACAGCTTGGCTCCCGCCATGGCGCCGTTACACTGATATTCACACAGGTCGGGACGGTTGGAAAGCATTACTTTTCCCAGATTTCCGTCATAGCCGGCTTCGGTAAATGCCTGCTGCATTTCCTCTGTCAGCATCTCTAAAAATTTCTTCATGTCAAATACTCCTATATCCATACGCTTTCGCGTTGTTCTCAGTATTTCTACTATATCCTAAAATCCATCATCCCGCAAGACGCAATTACGCATTTGCCGTCTGTGCTTCCCGCTCCGCTCTGGAATAGGCACAGCCGCAGTAATTCTGGCGATACAGTTCATACTCTGCGGACAATTCGATGGATCTCTTATATCCGTTCTTTTTCTTGAAATCCGAAGGCAGCCAGGGGATCTCATATTCCCCGGAAATTGCCTGCCCGATCTCGTTGATCTTCGCCGCATTTTTCAGGGGGCTGATGGTCAGTGTCGTGGCATAATAATCAAAGCCTCCGGCAAGCGCCAGTTCCGCCGTCTTACGCAGCCGCAGATCGAAGCAGCGGAAGCACCGCTCTCCTCCCTCGGGGCAGTTCTCATACCCCTTCGCCATCTTGTAAAAACGCTCCGGCTCATAATCCCCCTCCACGATGTCAATGAGCCAGCCCTTTTCCTCTTTATTATAGGCAGCGATCAGACGCTTCTGCTCCGCCACGCGCTTTTGGTATTCTTCCGAAAAAGAAATATTGGGATTGTAATAAAATACCGTGATCAAAAAATAACGGCACAGATATTCCAGACAATAACTGCTGCATGGTGCACAGCAGCTATGCAGAAACAGGCGGGGCGGCCGGTAATCCGACGCTGCCTCGCCCTTCTCCTGTAAGGTATTTAAAATTTTCTCTAATTCTTTCTGATAGTTTACCTGGTTCATACGGTTCTCTTTCCATCTATACTCCGACAAATTTTCATTGCCTGCGTCTATTATATTGTGAACACAGCTCTCTCAATGCATTTCGCAAAATCACACTTGCCGGCAAGTGATTTTGCTTCATTATATTATGATCCAATTCACCGTTCGCCAATCACGCAAGCATGTTGGTTCCCTTGCGCTCATTATAGCATATTTTTTAAGATATACCGCAATATTTTTTCCGGAGCCTCCTCCGCTACGCCAGACTGATCATCCACTTCTTTTTCCGGAAAATAATAAGTGAGATCACAAGCCGCAGAATCTCCTCCGAAGTGAG
>CAKROP010000281.1 GCA_934373375.1 uncultured Anaerosacchariphilus sp. | reverse complement strand
CGATACCCATGTCATGCTCGTATTTTCCTCTGGTGGCATGGTACATGGCATGGAAGGTTCCTGCTACACAGGACAGAGGCTCAGTCAGGGAGCCGCCGAAGAAGTTGTCGCTGTCGAAATGAAGCAGACAGCCCATTTCCATAACCTCATTCGGAATAATAATATAGGTAGCGTCGCCGCCGATGTACTCATAGGAGTATCCCGGAGCTGCCAGACTGCCCTTGTAGTTCAGAGCCGGCTGGATGGAGAATTTCTCGCCCTCCTTGAACTCATGAGCCCATTTTGCTCCTACCTTTACCAGGTCACCGCAGAACTCATGGCCGATGATAACCGGATGCTCTTTGATATTTTCCGGAACACGCTTGTGATCCTCGCCCTGCATTGCTGCCTTATAGGAGGACATGCAGATGCTGTCGGATACGACTCTTGCCAGGATCTCGTCGTCCTTGATCTCCGGAAGCTCATACTCGTCCAGACGTAAATCCTCTTTTCCGTAAAGTCTCAGTGCTTTTGCTTTCATAGTTCTTCTCCTTTTATGATATCTATAAGGTTAATCTACTTTCTCACGCTCGATTAACTTCCAGGTAGCGTCTACCAGGTGCTTGAACTGCGGATCCTCCAGCTGCCTGCAAATCATACTCTGGCGGGAGGAATTCACGTCCTCGCCGGAAATCTCCATCATGCCATAATCGCGGCAGAGCTTCTGCAGTCTGGTCATCTGCTCCTTCGTATTGCGGGCCGGCATGTAAGTGACGCCGTGTACGCCCTCTTCCTTCAGCATTTCAAACAACTCATCCAGGAAATCATCCTCGAATTTGGCCGCCTTCTTGTCGCCTGTCACAGAATTCGTCACATCGCCCAGGTAGGGATAGCAGAGAATCGCGCCCACCTCGTCGGCCAGCTTTACCAGATCTGCAAAAGGCATGCATTCATCGGTAGCCGGTACATAGATCTTGGACACCAGTTCTGCTTTCATCACGCCCAGCAGATCGTATATGAGATGCGGATTCTCCGGATCGGACAACCGTGCTTTCGCGGTGTCATTTAACGCAATGCCCAGCTCCTGCTCCACGAAATCCGCGCAGCCGCCCTTCGGCGCTTTATCCAGAATCTTCTGACTCAACGCGCAGAGCACATGGCGCTCGGTGATGGAGCCGCCGTTCTGATACTGGGAAATGGGAACTACATCCTGATCGAAATCCACTTCGATACCGTAGGGCTTCATCAGCCCGTTGATATTGGCTACCATCCTGCGGTTCCGCACATTTCGCTTTTCCCGTAAGGGTGCGAAGACTTCATCCAGGCGCTTGAAGCCTGACGCCGGGATACTGTGAATGGCCATGTAGCAGATGCCTGCCTGATCCGGGTTATTCAGCTTCCGGCCTGCCATCTTCGTGGCAGACAAGTCTACGCGGCACTCCATACCACAGGTAGTGCCAATCCCGGCGATCTTGCCCGCTTTCCGGAACTCCACGGCTCCGGCGATACTGTCATGGTCCATGATTCCGGCTGTCTGAAGGCCCTCGTCCCGGGCACAGTACACAGCCGCTGTCGGGGAGTACGGGGAAAATGAGTAAATCGTATGTATATGATTGTTAGCGAACTGAGGCTTTACCTCCGGCTTCTCCTTCTCGCCTCCGATCAGAATGGCCAGATTCGCCAGCCGCTCTTCCGGTGTCGGCGCATTCAGAAGCTTCAAAACCTCCTGCCGCTCCACAAATTTATCCATAAAACCCTCCTGCCTGAAGCTAATTCAGCATGGTCTGACCACCGGTAACCGGGATCGCCTGGCCTGTCTCAAACTCCTGCTCTACTGCATAGAACAGAGCCTTCGCCACATCCTTCGGCGTGCAGCCTCTGTGGATCGGGGACTTGGACAGATAGTAGTCCTTCACATCCTGTACGGTCTTCGCTCCCGGAACCTTACCTGCGTTCAGGTACTGTACGAAAAGTCCTCTCTCCGGATCAGACCACAGGGGGCCGTCGTAGAAGTTGCCCGGGCAGATGGAATTAACTTTAATATTGGAAGCCACCAGCTCCAACGCGAAGCTTTGAGTCAGGCCGATGCCGCCGAACTTACCGCCTGCGTAAGCGCTGTTGTTCTTGGAGCCTACCAGACCGGACTTGGAATTAATCTGGATAATATCGAACCACTGCTCCGGATCTGCCTCATGCTGTGCCTTCATAATAGCAGAAGCATACTTGGCAGCGTTGAAATATCCGATATAATTTACTTTGGTTACAAACGCGAATGCCGCCGGATCCATATCATCCAGGCTGCCTGCCTTCAGAACGCCTGCATTGGATACAAAAATGTCAATGCCGCCAAAATGCTCTACCGCATCGCAGACCATCTGCTCCATGGATGCCGGGTCTGATACATCTACCTTCAGACCTACCGCGCGATCGCCGAATGCCTTTGCAGCTTCCTTTGCCTGATCCACGTTCAGGTCTGCAAGTACGACACTTGCTCCCTCATTATACATCTCTGTGGCAATTCCCAGACCAAAGCCCTGCGCTCCTCCAGTTACAATTGCGATTTTACCTGCCAGACGGCCTGTGGTCGCCGGACGGTTGTGAATGTTTTTCTTGGCATATTCCTTTGCTTCTGCCAGATTCATGATAAATTCCTCCTTTGATGTGTGTGATGCTTATATTCTTGATTGTTTATCCGCAATTTATGGTTTTATTATAGCATTATTTCAACATAAGTCAATATAAATATAAATAAATCCAACATAAAATCAACACATTTTATTTTTGCATCAAAGAAATTTCATTCGAATTTTCCTGTTACCTAAAAACAGACGCTTCCACCACCCTTTATCCGGCTTCTGTGGAAACGTCTGTTTCTTCTTATTATAATAATATCGCAGCTTTTGTCTCTCAAATGTGTGATTATCCCACGGTTACGTCTGTAATCACATATCCCAACGGTTCAATTCCCGCATGAAGGGCTTCTGTGATGGCATCTGCTGGCATCTGTTCCGGCAGATAGAAAATAGCCTGGGCTTTCACATGGGAAGCCGACAGGCCTTTGGCCTGCGGAAACTTCTCGCGGATGGCGTCCTTGATATGAGCCTCGCACATGCCGCACATCATGCCGTCGATACCGACGATGACCTCGGTGAGACCTGCTGTTTTGGCGGAGCGTCGGCGAGGCTTCGCGCCTGCCTTCGGCTTATCTGGCTTAAAGAAGCTGATGACGATGCGGACAGCGACCACAGCCAGGACTGCCAGCAAAATTAATACAATTTTATCGGTGCTGTTTACAGGGAC
>CAKROP010000280.1 GCA_934373375.1 uncultured Anaerosacchariphilus sp. | reverse complement strand
CTGGCAGGCCGGTAATCCGTCAGAAGACTCAGCTCCGTCCGGCTGATGGGCCCCAGATGATGGATGAGGTTTAAAAGCAGATATTTTTTATGAGCGTAATTATTAATTGGCATAGACACAGCTCCTTGCATAGACAAAATAATCCTGATTCTTACAAAAAAGTAAAAAACCAAGAAGAAAATGAGAAAACCCCATGCCTTAGTTTAGCATATGGACAGGGAATGTGCAATGAACAGAAAAGTAAAAATTGAAATCAAATAAAATACCAGTAAGATGCACGAAAAACGGAAAAATAATTTGTAGAAAACAGAAAAAACAGAGATGAAAGCGAAAATATAATTGACAAATAAAACGAAACAACTTATTCTAAATATAACGATAAAGAAAAAAACTATAGATAGTTAATAATAAAAACAGAATTAATAGTTACGATAAAAACAATAATTAGAGCATTTGCCAAATGGCATGAAATAAAAAGGAGGACAACCAGATGAAAAAAGTCGGCTTTGTATGCTTTGGCGAAATAAATACGCCATTCGAAAGATTACAGATAAAGCACGATGCTGCGCTGGAAGCGCTGAAAGCAATGCGGTACGATCTGACCGATGCCGGCATCGTCATCGACGATGCCGAATACAAAACGGCGGACGCAGCCATCGACATTCTGAAAAAGAAGGAATTCGACTGCCTGATCATATGTGTGGCAGGCTGGGTGCCGACTCATGCAGTGATTCGGGTGACGGACGGGTTCCGGCATATTCCGATGATTCTGTGGGGACTGTGCGGCTGGTATGAGAACGGACACCTGATTACCACGGCAGATCAAGCCGGAACAACGGCGCTTCGGCCAGCCATGGAGGCTATGGGATACACCTTTAAATACATCTACAGTATCGTTAATAAGCCCCTGCCGATGAAAAAAATAGATGCTTATGTGTCCGCCTGCCACGCGAAGGCAGCGCTTCGGGAAAGTCGGGTGGGAACTATGGGATACCGGGATATGCTGCTTTATGGAACACAGTACGAGGGCAATTCCATGCGGGGACAGCTTGGCGTGGAGGTGGAACCCTTCGAGATGCTGGAGATGCTTCAGAACATGGAACAGCTGGCGGAAGAGGATGTCCGAAAGGGAATCGCGTACGTAAAAGAACACTGGCAGTTTGAAAATGCATGCCCGGAGGAGACCCTCGAAAAGGGCGTAAAATACGCACTGGCCATCGGTAAAAAGATTCAGGAGAGAGGCTATCGGGCAGTGTCCCTGATTGACGTGGATGGAATGAAGAAACTGCTGGGCTTTCCACCTGCCATGATTTTTATGCTGCTGGAGCGGTGGTACGGCGTTCTGACTGTCCCGGAAAATGATGTGATGGGAGCGGTCACACAGCTGATTTTAAAGGAGCTGTCCGGACAGACCGTGCCCTATCTGGAATACTATGAATTCTTCGAGAAAAGCATGCTGATTGGCGTCCCGGACTTTATTCCGGAACCGGCCACCGAGGGAGCGATCCGGGTACTTCCGGCGGCCTTCGGCCTGCTGTCCGCGTCGCTTCTGAATGTGTCAAAGGTGAAAACGGGTTATGTGACCTGTGCCCGCCTCATTTACGCGAATGGAAAGTACCGGGTGCATGCCTACACGGCGGAAGCGAAGACCCCGGAGCCCTGGAACGAGTACGGCTGGGACGATCCGGCTCCGCAGCTTCCAAGTCTGGAGGTGTTCCCGGATTCCTGCACGGTAGAGGAGTTCGCCCAGAAAGTTTCCAGCCAGCATGTGATCGTAGCTTATGGAAACTGGATGGAGGAACTGCGCGATTTTTGTGGTATCATGGGAATAGAACTGGTGTAAACAACAACTTGGGGGAACAGGACAATGAGAGAAAAAACACTGAAAATCGGATGGGCGCAGACAAGCATTACGCCGTCGGCTCCGACGCTGATGGAGGGCCAGATGTATATGCGGTGCTCCAGGTATGTACACGATCCGCTGACGGCTTCGGCGCTGGCGCTGGATAACGGGGAGACCCAGGCAATCCTGGTTTCCATGGACATGACAGAGGTGCCGCTCCATGCCTTTGGACGGCTTCGGACGGAGCTTGAGGCCCTTGGAATTCCGTTTGAGCAGATTTCCTTTAACGTGACGCATACACATAATTCGTCGTCCTTTTATGAGGATTTCATGCGGGTGGAAAATGAGCAGGTATACGATCCACGCATCCTGCCGCAGTTTGATATGCCGGAAAATATGGTGTGCGGAGAAAAAGGACAGGACTTTTTTGTGAACAAAATCCGGGATCTGATAGCGGACGCCTGGGAAAAGCGGGCACCTGGCGGTATCAGCTATGCCCATGATTACGCGGCGGTGGCCTTCAACCGCAGACCGCAGTTCGGCACGGGAGAGGAGCTTAAGACCACCATGTACGGGGACTGCTCCCGGAAGGATTTCGTGCGCTTTGAGAGCGGCGTGGACACGGCGGTGGAACTTCTGTATACCTGGGATGAGCAGCAGAATCTGACTGGAGTCGTCTGCAATGTTCCCTGTCCGTCCCAGGTGTATGAGCTGCACTGCTTCCTGTCGGCAGATTACTGGGGACCGACCCGGAGTGCCATTCGTGAAGAACTGGGAAAAAATGTATATGTTCTTCCGATTTGCGGCGCAGCGGGCGACTTGGCGCCCATCGATCTGACCTATTATTCCAAAACCAATAAGAAGGCGCTGCTGGACTGGGGCGGTCAGACGAAAGAAGTGTTCCGCAATTTTGATATGACACAGATTTGTCTTGGCATTGGCGCTCGGATCTCCGAAGCGGTGCTCCGGGGATACCGGACAGCCCGGAATTATATCGCGTACAGGCCGGTGTTTCGACATCAGGTGCTGGCGATGGGGCTGCCCATCCGTCAGGTATCGGAAGAGGAGTACCAGGAAGCGGTGGAGGAAGTAAAGGCGATTCATGGACGTTTTACGGAAGAAAAGCCGATGACCATGCCGGATTTGGTGAAGGCCTTTGAGCCCCAGGGCGTCATCCTGCGGTATCGACAGCAGAAAGAAAACCCGGTATACGAATTCAAGTGCCATATCCTGAGACTGGGCAATGTGGGAATCGCCACCAATCCCTTCGAGCTGTACCAGGAGTACGCGCAGCGGATCAAGGCCAGAGCCGAGGCAGAGCAGGTGTTCATCATCCAGCTGGCCAATGGGGCCGGAGGCTATCTTCCCACAAGGGCTGCGGTGGCCGGAGGCTCTTACAGCTCCAAACCGGCGACTACCATGTGCGGGCCGGAGGGCGGAGACGA
>CAKROP010000279.1 GCA_934373375.1 uncultured Anaerosacchariphilus sp. | reverse complement strand
GACTATGCCCGCTCCATTGGTGCGCTGACAGGCTCCGTAGCCTGTGTTTCCCATGCCGCTATTTCCGCCCATGCGGAGATCCCCATAGAGGCGGTCACCGGCCCCGAAGTGATCACCGGCTCCACCCGGATGAAGGCCGGAACCGCCCAGAAGCTGATCCTCAATATGCTCTCCACCTGCACCATGATCAAGCTGGGAAAGGTCTACCAGAATCTGATGGTTGATGTGCGTCCCAGTAATGAAAAGCTGGTGGAACGCTCCCTTGGCATTCTGCAGGAATGTACCGGCTGTGACCGCGAAAGAGCTACAGCGCTTCTGCACGCTTCTGATTATCACGTAAAAACAGCCATTCTCATGGCCCTCGCTGATCTCAGCGCGGAACAGGCCCAGGAAAAGCTGACCCAGGCAGACGGGCGGCTGGCCACGGCCCTGAAAAGCTGAAGGATTTTACCTGCCTATCACCCTTTCCAATAAATTTAAGAAGACGGCACCTCTTAACTGCCGTCTTCTTAAATGTCAATTTTTTTATAGACCCTTAGAGACCCTTAGAGACCCTTAGAGACCCTTAGAGACCCTTAGGATTTTATCCGATATCTGGTCATAGGTCCAGAACCAATTCGTTCGATTCTGTTCTTTTCCCGTAACTTCTCCATCAATTTCCTGGCTGCGGATTTTGTTTTATAACCACACAGCTCTGTGGCCTGTCCCATACTGATTTCACCGTGCCGCTGAAGATAAGACAATATCTGTTCTTCTTTTGACATTGCATTATATTTTATCGCATCTTCTTTTATCCGCGAAGTCACTTCCGCGCTTTCCAGTTCATATCCTTTTCCCCGCAGATCTGCAGCTCCCGGTATGTACACCACTTGCCCGACTTCCAGCTTTACAATCACCCGATCCGGACTGTATTCTGTAATAAATTCCGGCTTCTTCCAGTTCTGTTCCCGCCAGGCTGTCATAATCTTATCGATACCACTTCCGGCCCGTTCGCCCACATTTACTCGACTGAACATCTTTAATACAAGCGGATTTCTCGGATCACTATTTCCTCCCGCAAAGAAGTCCTCCCGCGAAACGCGAAGCGTTCCCGGATTTGCGATTGTAATTTTCTTTCGATTTTTTACGATTACAATGCCTCTCCTGCCTTGATAATCCGCATGCGCCAGCGCATTGGCCACAGCCTCTGCCAATGCTTCGTGTACATCTACTTCATCTACACGCGCCCCATTTCTCCGATTTACAAATGGTACTGCCACATCATCATCAATCCGGTTAATTACTTTATAATAAAAATCATATAGATTACCGCTCCAGTCACCATCATCAGAAGTCGTTCGATACAGCCAGCGTACCTTCTCATTCTCTGTCTCTTCACGATAGTCAAGAAAATAATTTGAGAAAACATCCTGTATGTATTCCGCTTCTCCAAACATCAGCAGCCCCGCAACCGTCGGGGAAAGATTCCCTTCCTTATTTTTTCCCACAGCTTTCAGTTTCATCAGGAACTCATCTGTCTGCAGCTTATTCCAGGGATGATTTTCATGCAGACCGTTGAAACGAATCCGATACCCCTTTATCGTATCCACATTCAGGGCATCCAATGTCATTTTCTCCAAAATTTCTGAATCAACAGAAACTTCTCTCTGATCCGCAAACATGGCCCGGATTTCTTCCTCCGCGCACAGATAGTCACCCTCGTAATTTCTCCGATAGGTTCCCTTCATCGGATCCGGGCCGATATAAACCGGCTTATCATGCCGATCTGCTTCCGGTACTTCTATCTGTAAAAGTTTCTTGCCTTCGACCTCCACAACCGCCACATGATGATTCAGCAAAATATTTTTTGAAACCTTGTTTCTGTCATTTACTACACTCCAGAAATCCTTCTGGTACTTCACCAGTTGACGCTCCGTCAATCCATTTACCTCAAAGGAATCCCTGTGTTCCCGCACGCCAAGCAGAATAACACCGCCCTCTGTGTTGGCAAATGAAGAGTAGGTCTCCCAGATGCTGACTGGCAGCCCGTTCTCTGCCAGCTTACATTCCCTCTTATAATTTTCTTCCAGATGAAGTGTCTCTAAAAAACGTTGTTTCATATTGTCCCCCGCATGCCATACTTCTTTTCTCCAGTATAGCCCACTTCTTATTTTCTCCGCAACTGCTTTTCCAACACAAAAACCGGATCCCCGTGTACCTGTTGCATACAGGCCACCGAAAATCCGGTTTTCTCTTTCGTAATCTATATTCGATTATCCTTTTACATCCAGACGGAGCAACGCACGCTTCAGACGCGCTTCTGCCATGCGGTAGTCGCGCTCGTCAAGCGCCTTGTCCTCCAGCAGCTTCTCGGCGCGCGCTTTGGCTTTCGCCGCACGCTCCTCGTCGATATCCTCTTTCCACTCCCAGGTGGTGGCCATGACACGGCAGGTGCCGTTCATCATGGTCAGCATGCCGCCGATGCAGGCTGCTTCCCGAACCGTTCCGTCCGGCAGCGCCACATGGGCGTGTCCCATACCGAGGGCAGTGCAGAAATTACTGTGTCCGGCCAGGATCGCCAGGTCACCTGTGATGGTTCTGCATACGATCCGCTCTGCCTCTCCTTCGAAAAGCAGTCCGTCCGGCGTTCCGATTCGTAACGGAAAAGTCTTCATAGACATCCCCCTTTACTGATTCTTCGCTCTCTCAAATACCTCGTCGATGGTTCCTGCCATCAGGAAGCAGCTCTCCGGTATCTGATCGCACTCGCCGTCCAGAATCATACGGAATCCGCGCAGAGTCTCCTTCAGCGGAACATAGCTTCCCGGCATACCGGTAAACTGCTCTGCCACAGAGAAGCTCTGAGACAGGAAACGCTGAACCTTACGGGCACGGTTTACTGTCTGCTTATCCTCCTCGGACAGCTCGTCCATACCCATGATGGCGATGATATCCTGCAGCTCCTTATAACGCTGCAGCACCTGCTGTACCGCACGGGCTACCTCGTAGTGCTCATGGCCTACGATCTCCGGAGAAAGGATACGGCTGGTGGAATCCAGCGGGTCTACGGCCGGATAGATACCCTGGGCACTGATCTCACGGGAAAGTACCGTGGTAGCATCCAGATGGGTAAATGTGGTAGCCGGAGCCGGGTCAGTCAGGTCATCTGCCGGTACGTATACAGCCTGAACGGAAGTGATGGAGCCCTTTCTTGTGGAAGTGATACGCTCCTGCAGAGCGCCCATCTCCGTAGCCAGGGTAGGCTGATAACCTACTGCGGACGGCATACGTCCAAGCAGTGCGGATACCTCCGAACCTGCC
>CAKROP010000278.1 GCA_934373375.1 uncultured Anaerosacchariphilus sp. | reverse complement strand
GCTTGTGATAGAGACCGGATACGCATCCAACGGTCCCGGACGGAAACGGACACTTTTGGAGATGAACAAGGATTACTTATGCGCCATTGGACTTTCCTTTTCCCCACATCATATTTTCTATCTGGTCTCACAGGTAGATGGAACGGTTCTCTACCAGTCCAAGACACCGATGGATTCTTCCGCTCCAAAGGAAGTGCTGGTCAGCGCCGTTTTAGAGCAGGTGGCCGCTCTGTTAAAAGAATTCAGCGCGAAAAAAATCGTTGGCATCGGAATCAGTGAGCCGCCCTACGACCCGGCCCTTTATCACCCGACGGATTCTCTGACTGAAAACTATACACATTTCAATTCCTGGGTGCATCAGCAGCTTCAGCCCAAGCTGGAAGACCTGTCCAGTCTCCCGGTTCTGACCTACAGCGGTGTGACAATGCCGGCTGTGGCGGAATACCGGTTCGGTGTCGCCAAAGGCATTCAGAACTTTATCTGCGTGGAGCTATCCAACGGCATCGGCGCTTCTATCTGCTGCAATGGAATCCCTGTCTCCGGAGCCGACGGCAAAGCGGCTGAACTTGGGCATACTGTCATTGATTACAGCGATCGTCGGCAGAAGCTCTGCTTTTGTGGAAAACCTGGCTGTATCGAGACCAGCACCGCCTTTCCGGCTCTGGCTGCTCGCATCTCCAGGGCTATGGACGACGGCGTACTTTCCGCCCTGAACTCGTACCCGCATCGGAAAGACGGAATCACCATCCAGGCCATCCGCTGGGCGCTGGACATGGATGATCCCATGTGCATGTATTATGTGAAGGATGTAGCCATCCGCCTGGGTGTAGCCATCTCCAACGCAGTCAATCTGCTCAACCCGAAAATGGTGGTATTGTACGGCTTTATGGTGGAGCTTGGCGACTTTTTCCTGCAGGAGCTGGAACGTTCCATCCGGGAAAATGTATTTGCGCCGCTGAAAAATTTCGAAATCCGAGTGTCCGACTCCACAGAGACCCTGTTTCCGCTGGGCGCGGTAGCTGAAATTTACTCTTCCTTTTTCCAGCAGGATAATTACCGCTGGGTCTATCAACTCAATCCTGACGACTATCACGACAGTGCCAGCGAACATGAAAACATATAACAAAAAAGAGTTTTGATGTCTTGTTTTTACAATCATCAAAACTCTTTTTATTACTTCACTTATACTACTGTGGTATGTAACCCCTGCGCTTCCAGCCGGGCGGCTTTTTCTTTATCGCACCCACCGTCCGTCACCAGCTCCACGCCCCGGCTGATCTGCGCCAGGCAGGTAAAGCCCGCGCGGCCAATCTTGGAATGATCTGCCACAATCATGGTCTTTCCCGAGCGTTCCATCATCATCTTGTCTATCATGGCCTCATCCGCATGGAACGTGGTGATTCCCGCTTCCACGCTGACTCCATCCACCGACAGAATCGCTAGATCCGCCCGATAGCGTCCCAGCTGCGCCTTCGCGTCCTCGCCGTAGGTATAACCGTACTGGGCATTGAATTCTCCGCCCAGCAGGATCACATGAATCCCCGGCGCGTCCCCAAGCTCTGCGGCCACCGCCATGGAATTCGTCACGATATTGATTCCCTTTCTCTGCTTCAGCGCTGCGGCCACATACCTAGTCGTGGTTCCCGAATTGATAAACAGGGTGCTTCCGTCCGGAATCTGCCGGACTGCTTCCGCCGCGATGGCAATCTTTTCTTCCGTACCCTTTGCAGGCGTCTCCGGCACTTCCGCCATACGCTCTTTCGCTACCGCACCGCCCTGAACCCGCTCCAGATAGCCGTCCTGTTCCAAGCTGGCCAGATCCGTCCGAACGGTCACCGGTGTGACCCCAAGCTCGCGGCTGAGCTCTGTCACACGCACCACGCCGGTTTCCCGCAGACGTTCCAGTATTTTATTTCTTCTGATATCGATCTTTAATTTGCTATCCGCCATTCCTCTTCCCCCATAATTCTTTTTTCATCACGAGCACGTTTCCTCTTTTTGACAAAAAGAACTGTGAGATCTAATATACCCTATTCCCTGCCCTGCGTCAAGTTATGCCTGCTTTTACGCGCTACAAAGCCTTATGATTCAGGCGTTCTCCTACAGCTCCGCCCGGATGGATCAGGGCAAACTGCTCCGCCTGATAACCGGTTTCCTCGATCAGCGCCGCCTGAAGGGCATGAAAAATCATACACAGGGCCGTGGTACTGGTCGTTCCCTGGGCGTTGTACTTATCCGTCTCCCGGTTGACATGCTGCTTTAGCACTGCGTTCGCAGCCAGAGCCAACGGTGATTCCATATTTTCCGTCACCGAAATCACAGATACGCCCTTCGCCTTGCAGATATCCAAAATCGGAAGCAGCTCCTTTGTCTTTCCGCCTCTGGACGCAAATACCATCACGTCGCCCTTCCGCAGAAATCCGGTCGCCCCATGTACCGCTTCCGCCGGGGAAATAAAACGAGCCGGCCGCTCAATACAACACAGTAGATGCGCCAGATGCTGACAGATAATCCCCGAATGGCCGCAGCCTGTCGTGCCGATCCGCTCTGCCTTTGCCAGCAGTTCCACCGCTTTCGCGAACTGTTCCTCATCGAAATATGCTTTCATTTCCGTAATACAGGTCGCCTCAATATCATACGCTCCCTTTGCGGCCATCATGCTTTCTGTTTTCATACTCTGACCTCCCTGTCGTTTTTTATAAAAAGAAAGTATCATTTTCGTTTTATAAATTCAACTGTTATTTTTTACGAATTTCTCTTTTATTCTTTGTGCATATTAACGTTTTAGAAAGTTAAAAGAAAATATTATTGACTTTTTTATTTTTCAAAAATATAATATTATTAATCAAAGGAAAGGAGCTGAACGGAATATGAATCCTAACTCTACCATTCGCGCCCCGTTTTTTGAAATCGGGCCGAAATCCTATCTCTACGGAGACGCTATTCTGGAACTGGCCAAAGCTGCTGACGCCGCTTCTGAAAAATATCAGGTCGATATTATTTTCACCACGCCTCTTGTGGAAATCGCGCGGGTAAAAGCCGTCACGAAACATATCCATGTATTCGCGCCACATATGGATCCCCTTCGCCCGGGACGTGGACTTGCAGACACTCTTCCAGAATCTCTGGTTGCCGTCGGCGCGGAAGGCGTCATGCTGAATCATGCGGAAAAGCCGCTCAATATCTCTGTTTTACGGGAGACCATCCTACGTGCCGATGAAGTAGGTCTTACCACCATCGTCTGCGCGGATTCCGTAGTGGAAGCTTCCATGATTGCCCGGCTGAACCCCAACATCATCGTTGCAGAGC
>CAKROP010000277.1 GCA_934373375.1 uncultured Anaerosacchariphilus sp. | reverse complement strand
GTCACTACCGCGGTTCCGGCCTCGTGGCTTACCTCGGCTGCTTCTACGCCTGCAACTGCCTCCAGGGCTTTCTTTACGGCAGCCTCGCAGTGTCCGCACATCATACCTTCGATTTTCATGGTCTTTGTCATGGTTGTTTCCTCCTTCTTATTATCGGCTTTTGCCTTGATTTTTTTATCTTTGCCTGCGTCGTGCATCTTGAACAGATTCAGACGCAATGCGTTCGTTACCACACAGAAGCTGGACAGGCTCATGGCCGCTGCGCCGAACATGGGGTTCAGCTTCCAGCCGAATAACGGGATCCACACGCCCGCTGCCAGCGGAATTCCGATGACATTGTAGAAGAATGCCCAGAACAGATTCTCATGTATGTTCCGTAAGGTAGCGCGGCTGAGCCTGATGGCCGCGGGCACGTCGCTTAAGCGGCTCTTCATCAGCACCACGTCCGCGGCGTCGATGGCAATGTCCGTACCGGCTCCAATGGCGATGCCCATATCGGCGCGGGTCAGGGCCGGGGCGTCGTTAATGCCGTCGCCGACCATGGCTACTTTGCCCTTCTTCTTCAGATTCCGGATGACGCTCTCTTTGCCCTCGGGCAGGACTCCGGCGATGACTTCGTCCACGCCGGCCTGATGACCGATGGCTTTGGCTGTGCGCTCGTTGTCTCCGGTTAACATAACCACATGAATACCCATGCCCTGCAGCTCGCGTACGGCCTGGGGGCTGTCTTCTTTGATGACGTCTGCTACCGCAATGATTCCGATAAGTTTGCCGTCCTTTGCGAAGAACAGCGGAGTTTTGCCGTCCTCAGCCAGTCTTTCCGACTGCTTGCGGACTGCGTCGGAGACTTCCGCAGTCTCGGTGATGTATTTCAGGTTGCCGCCGGTCAGGACTGTGCCGTCCAGCTTTCCTGTCAGACCGCCGCCCGGTACAGCCTGGAAATCTGCTACTTCCAGGGTATCCTCCACGCCGCGTTCTTTGCCTGTCTCCAGAATGGCGCGGGCCAGCGGATGCTCGCTCTTTTTCTCCAGGGTGTAGGCCAGCTTCAGAAGCTCCGCCTCATCGACGCCCTCTGCCGGGAGAATGTCCGTAGTCTCAGGTTCGCCGCTTGTGATGGTTCCGGTCTTATCCAGGGCTACGATCTGAGTCTTGCCGGTGGCCTCCAGGGATGCTGCAGTCTTGAACATGATGCCGTTTTTCGCGCCCATTCCATTTCCTACCATGATGGCTACGGGCGTTGCCAGTCCCAGGGCGCAGGGGCAGCTGATGACCAGTACGGAGATGCCACGGGCCAGAGCAAAGCCGATGCTCTCACCTGCCAGCAGCCATACGATGATGGTTACAACTGCGATACTGATAACTGCCGGTACAAAGACGCCGGATACCCGGTCCGCAATCTTCGCAATCGGTGCTTTTGTCGCCGCCGCGTCGCTGACCATCTGAATGATCTGGGACAGGGTGGTGTCTTCGCCCACGCGGGTGGCCTCGCAGCGGATGAAGCCAGACTGATTCAGGGTCGCCGCAGATACGGCGTCGCCCACATTTTTATCCACCGGGATGCTCTCGCCGGTCAGGGCAGACTCGTTGACGGCGCTGTTGCCCTCCAGGACGATACCGTCCACGGGTATATTTTCACCCGGGCGTACCACAAATACGTCGCCTTTTCGAACCTGTCCGATGGGAACCTCGACCTCTGCGCCATCCCGCACCAGAACCGCGGTCTTCGGAGCCAGCTTCATCAGGCCCTTCAGGGCGTCGGTGGTCTTGCCCTTGGAATGGGCCTCCAGCATCTTGCCCACGGTTATCAGGGTCAGAATCATGGCTGCGGACTCAAAATAGAACTCATGCATATAGTCCATGACGCCGTCCATATCCATGTTGACCTGGGCTACGGTCATGGCGAACAGGGCGTAGGTGCTGTATCCGAAGGACGCGCCGGAGCCCAGGGCTACCAAGGTATCCATATTCGGCGCGCCGTGAATCAGGCCCTTGAAGCCGTTGATGAAGAATTTCTGGTTGATGACCATGACGATGACCGTCAGCAGAAGCTGGGCCAGGCCCATGGCCACGTGATTGCCCTCCATGAAGCCGGGTACCGGCCAGCCCCACATCATGTGGCCCATGGACAGGTACATCAGCGGCGTCAGGAATATCAGTGACGCAATCAGTCTTTTTCGAATCTTCGGGGTCTCGGTGTCTTTCAGGAAATTATCGTCCGGCGCCGCGGACGCTTTCGCGCCGCTGTTTTCCGCGCCTTTCTCGGAAGCGCCGTATCCGGCTGCCTCCACCGCCGCGATGATGGCGGACGGCTCTGCGGTTCCTTCTACTCCCATGGAATTGGTTAAAAGGCTGACCGAGCAGGCTGTGACGCCCGGTACTTTATTCACCGCTTTTTCCACGCGGGAACTGCAGGCTGCACAGCTCATGCCCGTTACGTTATATTGTTTCATAATCTATGCCTCCTCATTTCTGCCGCCATTTTCCTGCCTTTTCCGGAAAATGGATAGACAGACTTTTTTCATTCTTGTCTGTTCCTTACCGCATCAGCTTCTGCAATACAGTTACCAGCTCGTCTATGGTCTCGTCCTTGCCTTCCCGGATATCCCCGGCCACGCAGGTGCGGATATGGTTGGCAAGCAGCACTTTATTAAAGCTGTTCAGTGCCGCGTTGACGGCAGATACCTGCACCAGGATGTCGGTACAATAGCAGTCCGTCTCCACCATCTTGCGAATACCACGGACCTGACCCTCGATACGGCTCAGGCGGTTTAAGAGATCCTTATATTCTTTTTCCGTACGCTCTTTCGTCTTATGACTGCAACAGCAGCATTCCTTCTTCTCCTGCTGCATGCCTTCTTCTCTCTTCTCTTCCATTTACCCACCTCTTACTCTTTCCCTGTTTCGCGTTCATTATATACCCCCATGGGGTATTTTGCAAGACCCAATTTTACGTTTTTTTCAATTTATTTTATCAATAAGCTTTTTGCGCACAAAAAAAGCAACCGTGTGCTTGTGTACGATTGCTTTGTCTGCTTCTTATTTTTAAATCCGCGCGTTCTGCTTTGAACCCTGAAAACAATACCGTTACCTCTGTAGCCGGCTCGGCTCAGGCGACCTCGCGGCACACAAGAGGTTCTGCTTAGAGCTGCTCCATTCCTGACCTGACTCGATTCACAGATTCCTGTTGCGCAAGACCCAAGCGTCTATGCTGCTTGCAAAGGGCTGCATACTGTCCATAAAGTCCGGGGCAGAACATCACCCCTGCTGTAGCGGATTGCAGGTACAGGGAACCGCTAAATCCCCGGCTGCGCGGAAGCTTTATGACGTTTTTGG
>CAKROP010000276.1 GCA_934373375.1 uncultured Anaerosacchariphilus sp. | reverse complement strand
AGGAAGCCCTCGTACAGCTCCTGAATCAGCTCCGTGTTGTGGTTGGTCAGCATACAGGATACGCCTTTTTCCGTCAGTCTCCGAAACAGAGCGGCCAGTCTGCGATGCTCTTCCTCAGTAAATCCTTCCTTCGTGTAGGAATCAAAGGATGTGGGATTCAGGGGCGCATAGGGGCTGTCAAAATAGACGAAATCGCCCGCTTTTGCCTCCGTAAGAGCCTGCTCGAAATCCTGGCAGGTGATAGTCACTGACTTCAGATAAGCGGAAATGGCCTTGATATTCTCCATGTCCATGGAACGGACCGCCTGCTTCTGGTTCCAGGGGACGTTAAACTCTCCCTTTGTATTGACCCGGTAGAGGCCATTGAAGCAGTGCTTATTCAGATAAATGAACAAGGCTGCCATCTCTGTGTCGTAAGAATGGCTCAGGCGCTTTTCATTGTAGCGGCTTCGCATGTCGTAATAGAATTCCCGGGTGCAGGTGACCTTGTCAAGCTCCATCAGCTTCTCCAGAATCGTGTCCAGATGGTCGCGGATCTCAGCGTAGGTGTGAACCAGCTCCTGATTGATATCGTTGATGCGGGCTCCCTCCGGCGCCAGGGACAGCACCAGCGCCCCGCCACCCACGAAGGGCTCGTAATATGCATTGTAAGTATCCGGCATACGGATATAGAGCTGCTCCAGCATCTGCCGCTTGCCGCCGGCCCATTTGACAAATGGGACCATGGTCGTCGTATTCATAACATTTCCCCGTTCTTTCTTTCACTCTTCCCTCTGACACTTCCTTCGTACAGACGGAAATACAGCGGGCGTGTGCCGCCCGCTGCACAAATCACTTTTTCTATTTTACCCTAAACGGACCGTCTGGTCAATGCCTACCGAACAAATCATCGCTCCGGCTTCGGTCTTCATGCCATGCTTGCGGTTGACCGTCTCCATAATCACGGCTTTTTTCTCCGCAGTGGTCATAATCACCACAATCTCTTTTTCCGCCTGAAACTTCATGCCATAAAATTTCTCCGTATCCTCCGGTCCGGCCCAACGGGAACGAAGAATGGTGCCTCCGCGGGCTCCCGCCGCCCGGGCCGTATTCATAATCTCATCCGTATGTCCATGATTGGCCACAATCAGAACCAGGCTGTTCTTTCCCTGTGTCTCCACGTTCCTGCCCTCCATTTCTTCCGGCACCTCCTCTGAAATCAGCGCCGCCATAATCCGGCTCACACCTGTCAATGGCACAGACACCACAATTCCCTTGCATTCCGCTGTCTCTGCGGTTCCCTGATCAAGCAGTTCCATCAGACAATCCACGCTTCGCCCCGCTCCAAAGCTCAACAGGACCGTCCGCTCCGGTCCGCCAAAGCCCAGCACATCCAAAAGCTCTGAGGACGCGGTTCCCCTTCCGATACTTTGAAAATGGGTCGTCACAAAGTGCTCTCCATAAAGCTTTGTGAGTATCTTTCCCTGCCCCCGCTCCACAATGGTGAGCATCAGCTTCATCTTATCCTGACTCATCTCTCCACCTCCGCTCATTCTCCGTCAAAATACAGGATGTCATCCGGCAGCTCCCAGATATTCTGTACCCGGGGCTTTGCAGACACTTCGCGTTTCTTTTTCTCCAGATACCTTCGGATGTTGCTTCGAAGCCCCAGCAGCTGGATCGTCAGAAGGGGCGTCATGGCCACCATCGCCACGATTCCAAAGGCGTCCGTCATCAGATTGCCGCCCAGGGCGTCGCAGGCTCCCATGGCCATAGGCAGCAGAAAGGTGGCCGTCATGGGGCCGCTTGCCACACCGCCCGAGTCAAAAGCGATACCTGTGAAAATCTGTGGAACGAAAAATGTCATAAGAAGTGAGACTCCGTACCCGGGAATCAGAAACCAGAGAATCGGGATGCCGGTCAGAATCCGGAGCATGGCGATTCCCACTGAGATACAGATTCCCACCGACAGGCTGTTCCGGATCTCCTTCTGGGTAATGGAGCCATTGGAAATCTCCTCCACCTGCCTGGTCAGGACCTGTACGGCCGGTTCCGCCTTTACGATAAAATATCCGATCAGCATTCCCACAGGAACCAGCAGCCAGCGCTGGGTACCGGACGCAATCGAGGTGCCAATCAGTTCTCCCGCCGGCATAAATCCTACGTTCACGCCGGTGAGAAACAGCACCAGTCCCAGGTATGTATACAGAAGACCGGCTCCGATACGCAGTACCTGTAAGCCGTGGAAGCGCCGAAATATCAACTGATATACCAGAAACAGAACTGCTATCGGCAAAATGGCCACGGCCACCTCCCGGGCGTAGAGCGGAACTCCGGCTGCAAACTGGCGTGCCGCGTCCGCTGTCGTCACAATGTCTGTCAGGCTCACCGGCGTATAAGACACCTGCTCCGGCTGATAAACGATACCCAGAAGCAGAACCGCCAGGATCGGCCCGATGCTGCACAGAGAAATCAAGCCAAAGCTGTCACTGCTGGAATTTTCATCGCTTCGCACCGACGCCATACCTACGCCAAACGCCATAATAAAAGGTACTGTCACGGGTCCTGTGGTAACGCCTCCTGAATCAAAGGCCACGGGAATAAAAGACTCCGGCGCAAAAACTGTCAGACCGAAAATAACCAGATACAAACATACGAGCAGATACGATAAAGGAATCTGAAGCAGCATACGAAGCACCGCCACGGACAGGAAAAGGCCAACTCCTGCAGCCACTGTAATAATCAGCGTCCGATTGGGAATCGAAGGAACCTGTTCCGCCAGCACCTGCAGATCCGGCTCCGCTATGGTAATCAGAAAGCCCAGAAGCACACAGACCGACACGGCAATCCACATTTTCCGCGCTCTGCTCATCTGGACGCCCATGCCTTCTCCCATGGGAATCATAGACATATCCACGCCCATATTGAAGAATCCCATGCCCAGAATCAGAAGCACCGCCCCAAACAGAAACAGCACCAGGGTTCCGGTACTCAGCGGCGCTGCCGTAATACTCAGAAGCAATACAATCACCGTAATCGGCAGCACTGCTGTGACGGATTCGTACACCTTCTCTTTTAATGCTCTTCCTACTCCTTTACGCCGCATCCGACTCCTCCTTTTCTGAAATATTGCTTTATTTTATCATAGATATTCCAGAAAAGGGTGTAAAAATTTTATAAATTTTCTTAATTAATCAGAATTTTCGGATATTCTCATCCTCGCCGCCGTCCTTGTCGATGGCGCGAATCTGTACGTCGTAGCCGCCGTCACCTACCTGGACATGGACACGGTCGCCGGCCTTATGTCCCAGAAGGGCTTTGCCAAGCGGTGATTCGATGCTGATACGGCCCTCCAGGGAATTTCCCCGGATAGAGG
>CAKROP010000275.1 GCA_934373375.1 uncultured Anaerosacchariphilus sp. | reverse complement strand
AACCAGTACAGGGTGCCGTAGCTATATTCCTCGTTCGGAGCCACAAAATCATAGGCATAACCCGGAACAAAGCAGACGCCGGTATAATTGTAATCGTTGCCGCCGTACCAGCCGGACGCCGATTTTCCGTTTTTGCCGGAGGTCATCAGGAACGCGTAGTCATATTTCATGCCCAGCTGCGGAATCATAATCAGCGCGTCGTGCCAGCCTCTGTCATGATGCCCGGTGGAATAGCCGGCTGTGTTGTACCGCTCCCCATACGACCATCGATTTACATAATTGTCCAGTTTATCCGCGTAGGTAAAATCGCCCTTTTCAAAGGCGCGCTGTATGGCGTCCGGAGCGGTGCTGCCATAGCTTAAGCTGCTGGCCGCATAGTCCCAGAATCGGTTATTCAGCTCATTTTCATTGCTGTAGGCCGCCAGCGCCAGAACCTGCCAGTAATCCTTATTTCCCGCTGTGTCGCCATAATTGTAGACTTTCGCCACGCCGTAGCGATTGCCGTCGTCCCGGATATCGGAGGCCTGGATGGCATAATCAAGGGAATAGCCCGAGGCCCTCGCCTCCGCGGCTGCTGTAAGTCCTGCCGTCTGCAATGTTCCAACGCTTAAGATTCCCGCCAGCAGGATGCTCCATAGTCTTTTTTTCATCTGTTCGAATCCCCCCTTCTGTATTTTTTCTTTCAGACGCAAAAAAGATCCACTGTCTTTATTGTACAGTGAATCTTTTCTTTCTGATATTAACCTGAGGTTAGGAATTTAGACGGCTGCGCAGTTCTTCCTCCCGGCTGCCTGCGTTCAACAGCTGCTCCGCCTCGCCGGACAACTCCGGAAGTGATTCTTTCAAGAGCCTTTTACAGACCGGATGCTCCCGAAGGCCGGTCAGGTAGATAACCAACTCCTGCTTTTCTCCGAAGGCTCCACGGACGAAGGCCGCGCCATTTTTCATGGCTGCGGTCAGTTCTTCCCGCTGCCGTTCTGCCTGGCTCCGCTCCTGTTCGCTTTTTCTGGGAAATGCGTCCGCGGCACCGTCGGTTCTGATTGCTTCCCGGCAGGTTCGGATCACTTTGAAAAGCTGCTGCTCCCGTTCTTCTTCCTTTGCGTCCAGCAAGCCGTTTTCTTTGCGCACCATAAGGCTTCGGCGGCGGCTTTCCAGGCGGTCGTCGATGAGTGTGGTCAGTTGCTCTACAGAGCCCGTGGTTGTTCCCTGGCCCAGGCCGTCCGTAAAGAAGTTCAGACTGTCAGACAGCTTTTGCTGCTCTGCATAAACCTCGCCCATGGTGTAAATACGCTGCAGGAGAAGCCAGACGATACACAGACGCTCGTCGAAGGGCAGGGACGGCAGGTTCGTCGGCACGTCCGCTGCTCCGGTCAGGATCTGCTCCGGCTTTAATTCCTTTTTCCATTTTTCATAAAGGCGGTAATAGAAGGTAAATTCCGCCGCCGTGTCCTCGTCCTGGAGATACTGGCCGAAGAGTACGTCTTCCACATCCAAATCCAGTTCTTCCATAGTCAGCAGGATTTCTGACAAATCTTCCCAGGCTCGACCAGTCACGAAGCCCTTTTCGCCGGGCTCCATCACATAAAAGCGCTCCGGGCGCAGTTCCAGAAAGGACAGCACCGCCGGATGCAGCCCCCGCGCCACGGCGTAGGTCTTCCAGATGGTGAAATCCGGCTCCACGTTCATGCAGCGTACCCGATCCAGGGTCACGGTGTCAAATTCCCGCACAGAGCGATTGTAGGCAGGCGGGTTACCGGCAGCCACGATGACCCAGCCCTCGGGAAGCTGATGGCTTCCGAAGGTCTTGTACTGGAGAAATTGCAGCATAGCGGGCATCAGGGTCTCTGACACGCAGTTGATTTCATCCAGGAACAGAATGCCGTCGGTGCAGCCGGTTTTCTCGATCTGCCCGTAGACCGACGCGATGATTTCGCTCATGGTGTAGGAGGTCACGGTGTATGCTTTTCCCGCGAACTTCTTTTCTGTCAGCACTGGCAGGCCGATGGCACTCTGGCGGGTGTGGTGGGTCATGGTGTAGGCCACCAGGCCGATGGAACACTCCCGGGCGATCTGCTCCATGATGGCGGTTTTGCCGATGCCCGGCGGACCGATGAGCAGCACCGGACGCTGGCGCGGCACCGGGCTTCGGAAGGTTCCGGCTTTCGTTCTCGCCGTATAGGCCCGGACTGTTTTTTTGATTTCTTCTTTTGCTTCCTGTATGTTCATCCCTTTTTCTCCTCCAGCACCAGACGATTTACCCAGTCCGGCATATCAATGGCGTCAAAATGGCCGTTCAGCATTACGAACCAGACCTGATAATCCGGTTCCTTTCTCGGATACCAGCCACAGCCGTCCGTGAAGTACAGAACGCCCTGCAGATCCCGCAGCTCGCCACGCCGCCGAAGCTCCTCGATCCGTTCAAAAGCCGGGCGGAAATCTGTCCCGCCTCCGCCCCGGATCTCTAGGTGCTCCAGATACTTTTCGAATTCTTCCTTATTATGGACACAGTCGTCCCTCTGCACCTGGTTGTCGCACTGGATCAGATGCAGGCAGAAGCTTCGGAAAAACAGCCGCTCCTGCTCCAGGATACCCCGTGTCTCCTCCAGGAAGACTCGCACCAGCTCTTTCTCGCAGGATCCGGAGGTGTCGATGACGATGACCAGATCGGCGATTTTGCGTTCCTCGCTGTATTCCAGCGGTTCGATCAGCGGCATATCACCGTATAGCTGAAGACCGTAGCTGTACCAGGAATACTGAAACTCATCCATGTTCAGGCGGCTGTCCTCCCGATAGGACGACAGGCCCATGAGGATGCCACGGTAGTCGCCTCGCTGGCCTTTTGCGGGAACGAGTCTCTGAGCGCGGTTCCGCTTGGCCGTCCCGGCCTTTCGCTTCCTGCGGGGATTGCCGCTTCGGAGCAGCTTTTCGCCCTGGCCCTGCCAGAAGGCCTTTTCCCGTTCGTCGGACTTCCGGCCCCAGATGCTGTGGTCGTCCACAGGCGGCTTTTCCGGAATGGCTTTCCCCCAGAGCTCTTCGGTCAGTTTCCAGGCCTTTTCGTCACAGGCAGCCTCCCAGTCCTTGCGCTCCTCCGGTTCGACGCGCCAGGCCTCGAAGGGGTGACCCAGGAGACAGTGGCTCAGCATGTGCAGCAGCTCCCGGCAGAGGAAATCGCTGCTTTGCAGGAAATCGGACTGGAGACGGGACGGGGAGAGATAGAAAATGTGGCCGTCGGTCCGGAAGCCCGCGCAGGCCTTGTCCGCGCTTTTCTGCTCCGCTCCCCCATTATGCTCCGGCTGCTTCGGCTCTTCGATCAAAAATTCCACTGCGCCCAGCACCGGCGCCAGGCCGTGAAGCCGCTGAGAGAGCT
>CAKROP010000274.1 GCA_934373375.1 uncultured Anaerosacchariphilus sp. | reverse complement strand
AGCATGATGAGATCCGGATGGGAGAGCAGAAGCTTGCCTAAAGATACGCGGGTCTTCTGACCGCCGGACAGCTTGTTGACATGCTTCTCAAACTCTTCCTCTTCAAACCCCAGTCCCTTCAGGACGCCGACCACCTCGCTCTTATAGGCGTAGCCGTTTTTCAGTTCAAATTCATGGTTCATGCGGGTATACTGCTCCAGCACCATATCCAGCGCAGCGCCGGACAGCTCCTTCATCTGCGCTTCGATCTCCCGGATACGGGTCTCCAGAACGATAACGTCCTGCTTGACCGTCAGCAGCTCCTGGTAAATGGTGTGGTCGCTGTTCAGATCCTGATGCTGTGCCAGATAACCGATGGTTTTGCCTTTTGCCAGAACCACCTCGCCGGAGTCTGCTTCCATTTCCCCGATGATGATTTTTAAGAGGGTAGATTTGCCTGCGCCGTTGATACCGACCACGGCGGCCTTTTCCCGATCCTCGATGTGGAAGGACGCGTTTTTCAGGATCACGTCGGTTCCGAAGGCTTTGTTTATATTTTGACATGCTAATATCATAAAAACACCTCTGTTTTTCGTTGTTGAATGTCACACGAAATCTATTATAGCGAAAAATACAGGATTGAACAAGATAAAATCTACGATTCTTTCAGAAGAATCCAGTAAAAAGATTGACAAAAAATTTGCTTTTCGATTATAATAAAAACAGTTTTGAAAGATTTATTGAGGGATGTGCAGAATATTATGGAAGAGAGAGAGATCTCAAAAGCAGTTATCAAGCGGCTGCCGCGCTATTATCGCTATCTCGGAGAACTGATGGAAAATGGAGTAGAGCGTATTTCCTCCGGTGAGCTGAGCAAACGGATGAGTGTCACGGCGTCGCAGATCCGGCAGGATCTGAACAACTTCGGCGGTTTTGGACAGCAGGGGTACGGATACAATGTCAAGTATCTGTATGAGGAAATCGGCAAGATTCTGGGCCTTGACAAGAAACATAACATGATCATCATCGGCGGTGGTAATCTGGGACAGGCTCTGGCCAATTATGTGGATTTTGAAAAACGCGGTTTCTACATAAAAGGCATTTTTGATGTAAATCCTATTTTAAAGGGCTTAAGCGTCCGGGGCATCCAGATTCACATGCTGGAGGATCTGGAGAGCTTCATCAAGGATGAAGATATTCAGATTGCGGCATTGACGCTGCCCAAGTCCAAGGCGGAGGAGATGACGAAGCTTCTGGTTCAGTATGGAATCAAGGCTATCTGGAATTTCGCCCATATCGATCTGGATGTTCCGTCGGACGTCCTGGTAGAGAATGTTCATTTGTCAGAGAGCCTGATGCAGCTTTCTTACAATATTACACGGTATGAGAAAGAGCATCCCCGTTCCTGACGGAGTATCAGAGTGAGGTATGATAAAAGGGAGCTTTTGGCTCCCTTTTGCATGTAAACGCATAGTATATTAAGGATAGTGAGGAGTGTCAGACGTGAAAGGATATAAGCGCGTGGCGGCTTATGTGGATTTGGATGCCATAGAAGATAATTTTGAGGCTATGAAGGCAAACCTGAAAGAGAAAACAAGGATTGCGGCTGTAGTAAAGGCCAACGGGTATGGACACGGAGCAGCGCCCATTGCGAGAATGATAGAAAAGAAGGATTATCTGTGGGGCTTTGCGGCAGCGACCATCGAAGAAGCTGCAGAGCTTCGAAGAAATGGCATTCAAAAGCCAATCCTGATTCTTGGGTACGTATTTCCGGAGGATTATGAGGAGCTGGTGCGCCTGGATATCCGCCCCGCGGTATTTCGGCTGGATATGGCGAAGGAACTGTCTGCGGAAGCGGTTCGACAGCAAAAAGAAGTACGTGTTCATATTAAGGTAGATACCGGTATGAGCCGGATTGGATTTGCGGATACCAAAGAGAGCGTGCAGGATGTCTGCGCTATCAGTAAGCTTCCGGGTATCAGGATGGAGGGGCTGTTTACCCATTTTGCCAAATCTGACGAGCTGGATAAAGCGGCTACCGAGAAGCAGCTTGCCCGGTACTGCGCGTTCCGGGAAGCCTGTGAGGCAGCCGGCGTGAAATTTCAGATTCATCACTGCTCCAACAGCGCCGGCATCATTGATTTGCCGGAGGCAAATCTGGATATGGTACGGGCGGGTATTACGGTATACGGCCTGTATCCTTCCGACGAGGTGAAGAAGGAGCTGGTTCCCCTGAGACCGGCGATGGAGATGAAAAGTCATATTGTACATGTAAAGACCATCGCGCCCGGAACAGAAGTAAGCTATGGCGGCATTTATACGGCGGATTCTGCGCGCCGGATTGCTACCGTCCCTGTGGGCTATGCGGACGGGTATCCGAGAAGCCTGTCCAATAAGGGCGTGGTGCTGATCGCTGGTAAGCGGGCGCCTATCTGCGGCAGAGTCTGTATGGATCAGATGATGGTAGATGTGACGGAGATTCCGGAAGCAGTTCCGGGCATGGAAGTGACCATGTTTGGCAAAAACGGAGAAGCATTTCTGTCCGTGGATGAGCTGGCGGAGCTGTCCGGGCGGTTTAACTACGAATTTGTCTGTGATTTGTCCCAGCGCGTTCCGCGGATTTATCTGCGGCATGGGCAGGTGTCTGAGATTCACGATTTTTACGCCTGAAAAAGCCGGCGTATAGACACGAAAATTTTGGAAATACTTGAGAGGAAAGACCTTATGTATTTTTAAAATTGGAGTGTGAAAAATGTGATAATCAAACGGGGCGATGTATATTACGCGGATTTAAGACCGGTGATTGGTTCCGAGCAGGGCGGTGTGCGCCCGGTGCTTGTGATTCAGAATGATACCGGCAACCGGCACAGTCCCACAGTCATCGTGGCGGCCATTACCTCGAAGATGAATAAAGCGAAGCTGCCGACCCATGTGGAACTGAGCACCAGACAGTGTCAGATTGTACGGGATTCCGTGATTCTGCTGGAGCAGCTGCGGACCATTGACAAGCAGCGACTCCGGGATAAAATCTGTCATCTGGATGAAAAATCCCTTCATCGGGTGGATGAAGCATTGCGGGTAAGTCTCGAATTGGATACATAAGACTTGCCATTCAAAAAAATTAGTGCTAAAATAGAGAGAACCGTCTGTCGGGAGCTGACAGAACCGGCGGCAAAAAGTACAGAACAGGAAGAATAGGAGTGTTTAGATATGTCAGGACATTCAAAATTTGCGAACATTAAGCATAAAAAAGAGAAGAATGACGCAGCAAAGGGAAAGATTTTTACCATCATTGGCCGTGAGTTGGCTGTAGCTGTAAAGGAGGGCGGCGCTGATCCGAACAACAACAGCAAGCTGCGTGACGTCATTGCCAAGGCAAAGGCGGCCAATATGCCCAACGATACCATTGAC
>CAKROP010000273.1 GCA_934373375.1 uncultured Anaerosacchariphilus sp. | reverse complement strand
CCGGATGCAGAGGATGCTGCAGCACGATCCAGAAAAAGAAGGGCGTCAGATAGCTGAGTGCCCGTTTTTTCAGCTTCGCGCCATACGCGGAAAGGCTGGAAATTTTCCGTCCCATTCCGCACAAATAGCCGCTGACCAGAATGAACAGCGGCATTTGAATGACTTTTATTACATCGTAGATAATTCCGTCCTCCATATGGTTCCACACCAGGACGTGGCCCACCATCACAAGCAGAATGGCCATGCCCTTGGTGGCATCTATGGTAAGACTGCGGGATTTCTGATTCATAAATAATTACGATTCCTCATTCATCTTCGCCAGCTTTGCTGCCTGGTCGGCTGCGATGCAGGCGTCGATAATCTCCTGGATATCTCCGTTCATGATCTTATCCAGCTTGTACAGGGTCAGTCCGATCCGGTGATCGGTCACGCGGCCCTGCGGGAAGTTGTAGGTACGGATCTTCTCAGAACGATCTCCGGTACCGATCTGGCTTCTTCTGGCCTCCGCCTCCGCGTCGTGGGCCTTCTGGCACTCGATATCGTACAGCTTGGCGCGGAGCAATGCGAACGCCTTCGCCTTATTCTGCAGCTGAGACTTCTCGGTCTGGCTGTATACCACGATTCCTGTGGGGTAATGGGTAAGACGTACCGCGGAGTCGGTGGTGTTGACACACTGTCCGCCGTTACCGGACGCACGCATGACGTCAATACGGATATCCTTCTCGTCGATCTGCACATCCACTTCCTCGGCCTCCGGCATCACGGCCACGGTAATGGTGGACGTGTGGATTCTTCCGCCGGACTCGGTCTCCGGTACACGCTGTACCCGGTGTACGCCTGACTCGTATTTCATCACAGAGTACGCGCCCTGACCGTTGATCATGAAGGTCACGCTCTTCATACCGCCGATGCCGATCTCGTCAGCCTCCATCAGCTCTACCTTCCAGCGGCGGCTCTCTGCGTAATGCACATACATCCGGTAAATCTCAGCCGCGAACAGGGCAGCCTCGTCTCCGCCTGCGCCCGCGCGGATCTCCACGATAACGTTCTTGTCATCGTTGGGGTCTTTCGGCAGAAGCAGAATCTTCAGAGTGTGCTCCAGCTCCTCGATGCGGGCCTTCGCTTCGTTCAGCTCCTCTTTGAGCATCTCGCGCATTTCCTCATCGTTCTCTTCTTCCAGCATCATAAGACTCTCTTCCACAGTCTCTTTACACTTTTTGTATTCCTTATAAGCATCGACGATAGGCTGCAGATCACTCTGCTCCTTCATCAGCTTCCGGAAACGCTCCTGGTCACTGACCACGTTCGGCTCATTCAGCTCGTTCATGATATCCTCGTAACGCAGAAGCAGATCGTCCAACTTGTCAAACATGCTTGTTCCTCCATTAAAATCTTATCTATTAAAACCCTCCACGACCCGGTCAAGTCCGGCCAGGTCCTTTACTACCTTTACATCTGCAAAGCCCTGCTGACGCAGAAGCTCTGCCACACACGCTCCCTGATCGCAGCCGATTTCCAGGAAAAGACCGCCGCCCGCCCGTAAGTACTTCGGCGCCTCTTCGGCTATTTTCCGGTAAAAATACAGTCCGTCCTCATGGCCGTCCAGAGCCATATAGGGCTCGTGGAGCCGCACCTCATCCATCAGGGTTTCGATCTCCGCCCTTTTTATATAAGGGGGATTGGACACAATTACATCAAAGGCGCCCTCTATCTTATCAAATAAATCGCTTTGAATAAGCGCTGCTTTTGCTCCCAGCCGCTCCCGGTTTTTCTCAGCCACCTTCAGGGCTTCCGGTGATAAATCCGCGCCTGTACCTTCCGCTCCGGGTTTTAAATGCAGCAGACTCAAGAGAATACAGCCGGATCCGGTACACAAATCCAGAAACTGCATCCCGTCCTTCAGAAACCTCGCTGTCTCCTCCACCAGAATCTCCGTGTCCTGTCTGGGAATCAGCACATGCTCATTTACATAGAAGGAAAGCCCCATAAATTCCTGCTCGCCGGTAATCTGCTGCAGGGGAATCCGCCGTTCCCGCTTTACAAGCGATGCCCGGTACTGCTCCTCCTGATCATGGGAAATGATTTCGTCCGGATACGCCAGATAATGGCTGCGGCTCACGCCCGTACACCATTCCAGCAGATACCAGGCGTCCAGATCCGCGTCCGGTACCTCTGCTGCAGTTAGTCTTTTCTTACCAAAGTTCCAGGCCTCCCGGAGCGTCATGCCTTTGCCTCCAGAACCTCTTCCACTTCTTTCGGCTCCCCGTCGGAGGTCTCTGCAGATGCTTTCTCATCCTCTTCCAGGATCTCTTCCAGGTCACCGGCCTGAAGCTGTGCTTCTTCCGCCTCGTCCACGGTCTCAGCTTCTTTCTCCAGCGGCTCTCTGCCCTGCCAGGTTCTCCAGTCGAAGACCGCTTCCACAGCGGCGATAGCCACCTCGATCATATCATCGTCCGGCTCTCTGGTGGTCAGTCCCTGCATCCACATACCGGGACGGCTTAACGCCAGTACCAGCTTATTCTCGCTTCTTCCGGCCAGACGGATGAATTCATAGGACACGCCCGCGATCACCGGCACCAGAGCGATACGGAATACCACGCGGAGAATCGGGGATTCCACACGGATAAAGATGAAGAAAATGATGCTGACAATCATAACAATCAGCATAAAACTGGTTCCACAGCGCTTATGCTCCTTGGAGCTGCTGCGCACATTTTCCACATTGAGCTCCAGTCCGTGTTCCACACAGTTGATGCATTTGTGCTCCGCGCCGTGATACTGGAACACCCGCTGAATATCCTTCATCCGGGAGATCAGCAGAATATAACCGATAAAAAGCAAGAGACGAATGGCTCCCTCGATCAGCGCAAGCAGGGTATCGGATACGATGACCTTGCGAAGCAGCGCCGCTGCGAAATAAGGCAGGACCATGAAGATCGCTACAGCCATGACAATGGAAAATGCCACAGTCAGACCCATAACTACCTTCTCAGCTTTCTCGCCAAACAGCTTATCTATCATCTGATCCGCTTTGGACGGCTGAGCCTCTTCCTCGTCGTAAAAGCTGGCAGAAAAGGTCAGGCATTTCATGCCCAGCACCAGGGAATCCACGAAGCTGATAACGCCCCGCACGATGGGAAGCCGCTTCAGCTTTTTATTACCGATGCCCTCATAGGTGCTCAAATGCACCTCGATCTCTCCGTCCGGCTTTCGCACACCCACGGAATAGACGTCCTGATTTTTCATCATAATGCCTTCCAGAACCGCCTGTCCGCCGATTCCTGAATATCTTGTCGTACTCATGCGTACTTTTTCCTCCATATATAGGCATTTCCTGTTGTATGCAAAACGGGATGAGATCTTCCAACCTCACCCCGTGCTCACACTTATTGCTATTATTTTGTA
>CAKROP010000272.1 GCA_934373375.1 uncultured Anaerosacchariphilus sp. | reverse complement strand
CCGCGGACACCACAACAGAGGAGAACACAGAGGCTGTCGAAAGCACCGACGAGGCAACGGAGACTGCAGACGCAGACGACGCCTATGAGCCGGTTACCATTACCCTGAACCTGGAGCGTTCCGGACTGGGCGAGAACGTAGAGTATACCATCACCAAAATGCCCTCCGCTGTGGTAGCTTCCGGTGACCAGATGGCAGACTTTTTCTTTGATCTGGGACTGCAGGATCAGATGGCAGGCTATACCAAGGGCTCCTGCTGGAGTACGGCTTCTGAGTATCCGGCCCGCGATCAGGTTCCCCAGCTGATGAACCCGGGCGAAGGCCTGACAAATCTGTCCAAGGAAGAGCTGCTGGCAACCGGCTGCGATTTCCTGATGGCCTGGGATTCCACATTTTCCGATAAGAATTTCAACAAGGATTTCTGCGATGAGAATGGTATCGCCATGTATTTCCCGTATGTATGTACAGACAGCGCAACCTTTGAGGATCTGTATAAGGACTACGAAACTCTGGGCGAGATCTTCAAGGTGCAGGATCTGGCAGCCGAGAAGGTACAGGCTATGAAGGATACCCTGCAGGAGGTGCAGGACGCTCTGGGCGATGAGGCCTATGAGAATCCGGTAAAAGTATTTGCTTATGATTCCGGAGAGGATGTACCGTTTACTGCATGCCAGGGTATGCCGGGCGACATCATCAAGAAGGCCGGCGGTATCTCCATCTTCGATGATATCGAAGCAGGCTGGGCAAAGCCCTCCTGGGAGGAAGTAGTAGAGCGTGATCCGGACGTGATTCTGATTCTGGAGTATACCGGAGACGATGTGGCAGAGAAGCGTGAGTTCCTGGAGACCAATGAGTTCACCAAGGATCTGCGCGCCGTAAAGGAAGGCAGAATCTACTCCGTATGCTGCAGCGATATGCAGGGAAGCGCAGGAAGCGCCAATGCGGTTAAGGCCATTGCCGAGCAGCTGTATCCGGATAAATTCTAACAGGGGAAAAGACAGGGGAGGAAGCTATGAAAGGAACAGTAAAATCGGGCAAAGGCCGCTTCCTTGTGACGCTGTTGCTGGTATTGCTGCTGATTGCCGCGGTATTGACCGTATCGGTAACCATCGGTGCGGTGAACGTCTCGGCAGGCGATATTGGAAGAATTCTTGTAAATAAGATCTCCGGGAAGGATATCTTTCGGATTGCCTGGGAGGGCAAGACAGAAAATATCATCTGGAATATCCGGTTTCCCCGCGTGCTGATGGCCTTTATCGTAGGTGCGGGACTGGCGCTGTGCGGCGTCCTGATGCAGGCGCTGACCAAGAATCCCCTGGCGGATCCCTATGTACTGGGTATCTCCTCCGGAGCTTCTGCCGGGGCAGTCTGCGCGATCCTGCTTGGGTGGTTCAGCTTCATGGGCGGATATTCGGTTATCTTTGGAGCTACGGCGGGAGCGGCTGTCTCCATCTGTCTGTCTCTCAGCATTGCGTCGATCCATGGCCGGATTACCTCGACGCAGCTGGTTCTGGCGGGTATCGCGACTTCCGCCCTGTTCTCGGCCTTTACCAATCTGATGGTATACGGAATCAATACGGGATCGGATAAGGCGAAGATGGCGCTCTATTGGATGGTAGGATCCTTAAGCGGAGCCACCTGGAGCAAGCTGAGATATGTGGTGGTGGTTGGCGTTGTGGTAATCGTGGTCATTTTCCTGTTCGCGAAGGAGCTGGACGTATTGCTTCTGGGCGACGATGTGGCGGAGACGCTGGGCGTGGATACGCGGAAAATGAAACTGGTTATCATCGCGGCTTCCACGATCCTGACCGGCGTCGTGGTATCCGTCAGCGGCGTGATCGGTTTTGTGGGGCTGGTGGTGCCTCATATCATGCGAAGCTTTGTAGGATCCGGACACAGACGCCTGATTCCCATGGCGATTCTGGGAGGCGGACTCTTCACAATGCTTACCGATCTGATTTCGCGTACCATCATCGCCCCGTCTGAATTGCCTATCGGCGTGGTAGCAGCCTTTTTCGGCGCGCCCTTCTTCCTGTACCTGATTCGTCGGGGCAACATGGGAAAAAGGTAGAGGAGGCAGGTTATGAGTTTACAGGTAAAAAATCTGGATTATCAGATAGGCGGAAAAAGCATTCTGGAACAAATCTGCCTGGAGGTGAAGGACGGGGAATTTGTGGGATTAGTCGGACCGAACGGCTGCGGCAAATCCACCCTCCTGAAGAATATCTACCGAACCTATAAGCCGGGCCGGGGTACAGTCTTTCTGAACGAAAAGGACGTGCTGGATTTTTCTTTTAAGAAAATGGCCGGAGAAATGGCAGTCATGGCTCAGGAGAATCATGTGGAATTCGACTTCGAGGTGCGGGATATGGTCATGTTCGGCCGGTACGCCAAGAAGAAATTCCTGCAGGGGGATTCGGCGGAGGATAAGAAGCTCTGTGAAAAATGTCTGAAGGAAGTGGGACTGTCCGGCTACGAGCACCGTTCCTACTTAAGCCTGTCCGGAGGCGAGAAGCAGCGTGTGCTGCTGGCCCGGGTACTGATGCAGGAGAGCGCCTTTATCGTGCTGGACGAGCCCACCAACCATCTGGACGTGAGCTATCAGTATCAGATTATGGATATCTTAAAGGGACAGGATGTGACGGTGTTTTCGTCTATCCATGATCTGAATCTGGCGGCCCTGTACTGTGATAAGATCATTTTTATGTATCAGGGAAAAATTGTGGATTACGGCACGCCGGAGCAGGTGCTGACCCGGGAGAATCTCAGAGAATACTTCGGTATCGAGGCGCAGATTACCACAAATACGGCCACGGGAAAACGGCAGATCTATTATCTGCCGGGCTGGATCAAAAGCGGAAAAAGGGCTTGACAAAACCAGTTTCCCCTGCCTATAATAGACCCAGATTTACACATAAATCCAAAGGCTATGACGGGAACAAGTAGAAGTCGGACAGGACGGACAGAAAGCAGCCGGTCGATGAGAGGCGCGCGTACCACCTGATTTTGAATACATCCCCGAGCTTCGCACCGAACCCATTTTCCGGAAGAAATAGACGGAGTATCAAGTAGGCTGCGACGGAATCCCGCACCCGTTAGCGTGCTAGAGTGTCGATACCGGGCACTTGAAGAGGTAAGCAGCGTGAGCTGTTTATGAAAAAAGGTGGTAACACGAGCGTAGCCCTCGTCCTTTTATAAGGATGAGGGTTTTTTTACGTAAGCAATGAGCCGTGCATTCTGGGCTACAGGAACATTTTTCATGCTTGCATGGGAAAGGTGGATGGAGCCCGGAATATAGGGCGAAGCCCGTGAACCCTGGCCTTGAAAATGCCAGGGTTTGCACAGCAGAGTAAATTTCTAATCAGGAGGAAGAGAACAATGGCAGAAAATATTTATGACGTACTCAT